>JAAYSD010000043.1 GCA_012518465.1 Clostridiales bacterium | reverse complement strand
TCCTGTATAATAAGCAGTAAGAACATTTCTTAAAATTTGTCTTGAAAACTCACCGTTTTCTATCATTACACCTATTGCTATTTCAGGGTCATCAGCAGGGAAAAAGCCTAAAACAGCTGAGTTGTACTTAGACTCTCCATTTGAAAACCATTCGGGAGTACCTGTTTTCATTGCCATTTCGCCTTTATCTGCAAATTTTGCGAAACTATTTACTCTTCCCAGCCCTTCCTCATACCAATTAGCATCGCCTGCTACAAGCTTCATACCATTAATCACATGCTCAAATTCACTCTCATAGCCTTCAATCTTATCGACAATTTCTACTTTTGTTTTTTCGATTAATTCAGTACCCTCGTAATTATAAACGCCTTCAATCAAATATGGTTTATATCTAACTCCTCTGTTTGCAATAGTAAGTGCCTGTACAGCAAGGTGCAAAGGAGTTACCAGTGTTTCAGACTGGCCTATACCCGCTTGAATAACGTCAGCAGCCTGCCAATCAAGCCCTAATTGCTCATATACTTCTTTAGACGTCATTCTTCCCGTTGTCTTTGTAATACCTATGTCAAGGTCAGTACCAATACCAAATCTCTCTGCCCAGCTACTAAGCTTATCAATGCCTAAGCGTCTTGCTGTTTCATAAAAGAAAATATTGCACGAACCTTTTAGTGCAGTTTCTACATTTACATTTCCATGATATGAAACACAGGTAGGTATATAATCAGGAGCATAATAGTAATAATGCCTGTCGCAAAAGACTGTTTCAGTGGGGGTAATTACCTTTTCAGCTAGTCCTGCAAAGCCCGTAATTGTTTTAAATGTTGAACCCGGACGATATTGCCCCGAAAACGCTCGATTTATAAGAGGCATATCCTCTCGGTTTAAAACAGCATAATAATCATCTAGCAAATCATATATATCGTAACTTGGATAAGTAGCCGCACCTAAAATTGCACCTGTTTTCGCATTTAATACAACGATTCCTCCGGCATTTGCTTCACGTCCTCTGTTTTTGGGTGCATCGTCGGTATACGTATGAAGCCAAGTGATATGATTTTTAAGCATCTCTTGCAGCTGCTGTTGAAATTTTGCATTTATAGTAAGCTTTACCGAATTGCCCGCAACACTGGGAGTAGTGATTTCATCAGAAACAACCTCTCCTTGGGCAGTGCGTGTTATCGTTCTTTCCCCATTTGTTCCTCTTAAATAGTCCTCGGCAAGCCTTTCAATACCACTTTCACCAAAAATATCATTAAGATTATAGCCCTTATCCTTATTAGCGTCATAATCTTCTTTAGATATTTTGGATACAGTGCCTAAAATATGTGGTGCAGTTGTACTTTGCTTGTATTCCCTTGTAAAGCCCTCAATAACATCTGTGCCTTCAAGCAGATAGCTAAGCTCCTTCAAGCGTACAACTGTTTCATCCTTTAAATCTTCTGCAAAAACAAAATGATTTTGATAAGAAAAATCACGTATTAGCATCTCATAGCGAACTCCTGCAATATACCTTTTCATTTGCTCGCTGTATTTATCATCAATCTCAAATTGCTCATAAAGATTATAAATGCAATTATCTACTGTTGCATAAACACCTAAATTGAGGTTTTTCTTGAGATATTCAATTTGGGACTCGCTGTTTTCAAGAAAGCTGTAAGGAGCAGTCTTTGTAATAGGCAGTGAATCATTCCATTCCTCGCCATTATCTATCAAAACCTTTAGTGCTTTTGCGATAATGTCATTTTCTTTTCCCTTAGGCAAATATGACTTTTGCAATATAAGCTTATAAACAAGCTTATTATCATTTAAAACTTCGCCGGTGGAATCTAATATTCTTCCCCTAGCGGCAGTTACTTCTTGCTTTACTGAGTAGCTTGTAAAAGATTGGGCAAGATATGATTCACCATCAACAATTTGTATTTTTAATAAGCGAAAGCCTGCCGCTATACTTACCGCAACAATAGCAACAGCCAGAAAAACTGTCCTTAAAACATATTTTCTACTTTTCACCTTTACCTCCTAGGTACGAATATCCTCATCATCATAATCAGAGTCCTCGGCTGCCTCATCAAGATTTTTTTCTACTCTTTCTGCGAGGACAAGCTTTAATTTTCTTATTATAAAATATATTATAGAAGAAAATACAATGCAAAGTGCCATAGCTGGTAAAATATAATTATACAAAGCTATTTTTGCACCTGAGCCTTCAAACAGCCAATGAAAGAATATATAGTCAAGAAATCCTATTAAAAGGCATATCACAGCATTTTGCCAAAGATAATTAAATAAATTTTGCTTAAATACATATATTCTCAGCAAAGTGACTGCTACGCAAAAAATCAAAAGCCAAAATGAAGTAAAGCCAAAAAGACGAGAGCTTGAAAGGTCGTAAAAAAAGCCACAAAATATTGCAAATATACCTGCAGGCAATTCGTCCTCAAAAAAAGACACCGCAACAGCAAGAGGAATCATCAATCCTGCTGAAAATGAAAAAGACGGATTTGTGTACATGGAATAAAAAAACAGCAATAGCAAACAGTAGCAAACCCATCTTACAGTGTCCATGAAAATTGCTTTTTTACTTTTACGATTAGTGGTAAGCTGAATTTTCAAAGCAAGCTCCTTGTATTTTAATTAATATCCGTATCAATATCCACGCCTTTTCCTTTAAAATCAGTAATGCAAAATACATTAATTAATTTATCAGGATCATTCACCGGTGAGATTACAGCATTTTTATAAAGCCCGCTGCTGTCATTAAACACCTCAATTACTTCACCTACTATTTGATTTGCGGGGAAAACGCCGCCCTGTCCGGAGGTGATTATCAAGTCGCCTACAATAATATCATCATCATTAATGATATTAGACATAAGTATTTGATTTTTATCTGAATATTCAAGAGTGTTTTCTAAAATTCCGCTTGCCTTTGACCTTTGTGATATAACACCAACCTTTACCTTAGGCGAATAAATTGTAGATACCTTTGCATAAGTCGGAGCTATTTCAGTGATTCTTCCGACTAAACCTAAGGTTGTCATAACAGGGTCATAAAGGCTTAATCCATCTAACGAGCCTTTATTTATAGTAAAACCTTTATATGGGTCATTTGCGTTTCTTGCAATAATACTTGAGGGAGGAGAAAATACTAAATCTGAAGCTGTTTTCTTAAATTCTAATATCTCATTAAGCTGTTTATTTTCTTCAGTAATAGATTCATAATCGATTATATCACCATATATTTCAGATAGCTTTTGCTTTAGCTCTTCATTTTCCTTCTTGTAGTTATCTGCATTTTCCCATGTGTCAATAATATCAAGCACCTTGTTTGAAACAGCATTTGACAGCTGTACAAAGGGCTTTGTAATAGTACCCAAAATAACTTCAGGTATGGAGGCGGCCCCTGCTGATACAGCCACATAAATCATTAGCCCTAACAGCAAGGAAAGGATAAGTATAATAATTTTAAATTTTATACTATGAAAAAATTCCTTCAAAAATTCACCGCCTATAATCAATATAAAGTATTATATCAAACAATAAAGTTTAAAATCAATAAAACCTATCATCATCAGTATTTAATACATCTTCGAGCTTATCAATGTTTTCAAGCACCTTACCTGTACCTTCAGCTACACAATCCAACGGATTTTCAGCAATTTTTACAGGAATACCCGTTTCCGAATTTATTAATTTATCAAAGCCTTTTAACAATGCACCGCCACCTGCCAGCATAATTCCTTGATCAATTATATCAGCTGAAAGCTCAGGCGGAGTTTTTTCAAGAGTTATTTTTATAGCCTCTACAACGTGACTAAGAGATTCTGACAATGCCTCACGCACTTCAGCACTTGAAATAGTGATATTCTCAGGTAGACCATTTAATAAATTCCTTCCCTTAATATCCATCACCGGTTCATTTTCCTCCATCTGATATGCAGAGCCAATGCCGATTTTAATGTTTTCAGCAGTCCTTTCACCTATCAGCAGATTGTATTTCTTTTTTATATAATTTATAATAGAGGAATCAAATTCATCACCGGCTACACGCACAGATCTGGAAGTAACAATTCCACCGAGAGAAATTACTGCTACTTCACTTGTACCACCACCAATATCAACAATCATACTTCCGGTAGGCTCAGCCACAGGAAGTCCTGCACCAATAGCGGCTGCCATAGGCTCTTCAATAATAGAAACACGCTTTGCACCTGCGTGCTGTGCAGCATCCTTTACAGCTCTGCGTTCAACAGCTGTAACACCTGATGGTATACATATTATCACTCGAGGACGAGTAAAGGGCTTGCCTTTTAAAGCCTTCTGAATGAATTTTTGCAGCATATCTGTTGTAATATCAAAATCAGCAATAACACCATCTTTTAATGGTCTAACAGCTACAATAGAGCCGGGCGTCCTACCGATAACGTCCTTTGCCTCCTGACCTACATATCTCACTGTATAACGCTTAACGTCAACAGCCACAACAGATGGTTCTCTAATAATAATTCCCTTGCCACGCATATAGACTAAGGTATTAGCAGTACCTAAGTCAATTCCAATATCCTTTGAAAACATTTGATTCCTCCTGAGTTCTTCATAATAGATGTTAGTTGTTTTATAAAATAAAACAAAGTTATTTTTATTATAACACTTTTATCGTCATTAAACAACATTATATTTACATTTTTCTAAATAAAATTAATTTATTTTATTCCCCTAAAATATGCACCTCTCGTAAAGCTATGATTGCACTGTGCCTTTTGCTTATGTTTATCTAAAAGCTGCTGTGGATTATCGTCTTCACCTAAAAAATGAACAGTAAAATCAAGAAACTTAAGCTCATCATTTTTATCAGCAAGCCATAAAATATCAGGATTTAAAATTTCGCTGACATTACTTTCATAAACGTCAAAGGGCCTATTGTTTTTATCCCAAAGCTCCGATTTTGTAAAAGGCTTAGGCTTTCCGTCTTGAATGGGTGAACGTCTTGTAATCATTAGAGGCAGCTTTCCATAGGATATAATTCCTTTAGGAAAAGTATTTATTTTTTCAATATCCCTAAGCTTCATTTCAATTGATAAAATTAAATCCTCCATACCTAATTTTTTATAAAACATAGCAGAAATACTATTTGTAATATTAAGCCGAAAGCTGCCATGCTTTTTATATCCCAGCTTGTCTGCAATAGCGATATGGCTGAAATTATGACATAAAACACTTGAAAAACCTTTTCCCTTTAAAAATTGAAGCTTTTCAACCACCTCATTTTCACAATCAGCTAAAAAAACAGGCGGATTTATAATTATATCATCTTTATAAGAGTCAAATTCACCACCTAATAAAGTTTCAATCGGAGCATAAATTTTTTCATACCCACAAAAAAGTGCTGATTTTACTTGATTTTTTGTGCGAACCTGACAACGATATTTCATTTCACTTGTATAATTTTTATTTAACTGCTTATCTATTAAAGATTCTTTCTCCTGCCAAGGCTTAATTTCATAGCTTGGACTATATATTTTAAGCAAAGCATTTTCAAGCGACTTTAAAAGCCTTCGCCTTAAAGCATTTATAGCTGATGCTGGTAAAAACAAATTATCATCAAGCTTAATCGACGCATTTTCCAAAGTAAAGGAAGTACCGCCAAGCTTTAAGACCTGTTTTAATACATAGTCTTTATTGAGTGGAGTGTTTTTTGCCTTTTGTGGAATATCCCCATATTCACATACTGTCAAGGTTTTATTAAAAACTTTAAGCTCAGCTTTTATCCTTGAGCTTTCATTTTCCAAAATTACAACTTCAATGTCGATAAAAAAACGTTTAAAATCAGTGGTTTTATAATCACTAACCTGTGACAGTGCCTCTTTTACTTGCTTTACATTTTTGGTACGTGTTCCTTGCATTTTATCAAATTTATCTTCATAATAACCGCTAGTAAATCCGTTTCTTGAAAATACACCTTCAAGCTGCTCAATATTATAATCTATATTTTGAAGCGAAGCTTTGCACGCCTTTACAGCAGAAAATACATATTCGGCTCTTTTAAGCCTGCCCTCAATCTTCGCAGACTTTATGCCGATTTTCTCAAGCTCGGGCAAATGCTTTATTATAGAATTATCCTTTAGCGAAAGTGCATAATCAAGCTTTCCATTGGAAAAATTTAATCTGCAAGGCTGTGCGCAATAGCCTCTATTTGCACTTCTTTCGCCAAATGCACTGCTCATATAGCATTGACCACTGACGCAAGTACATAAAGCACCATGAACAAACACTTCAAGCTCGATTTTAGAGTTTTGTGCGATATATTTTATCTGTGAAAAGGAAAGCTCTCTGCCTATTACGACTCTTGAAAAGCCTAGCTTCTGCAAATGCAGCACTCCCTCAAGTGAGTTTACGCTCATTTGTGTTGAGCCATGTAAGGGCATATTTGGGATATAAATTTTTACTATTTGAGCAACAGCCATATCCTGAATTATTATAGCATCAACCTTACATAAAGCAGCAATTTTCAGCTGATGAAAAAGTGCTTCAATCTCATAATCAAAAATAAGAGTATTGAGAGTAAGATAGACAAAAACACCGTGCCTATGGCAAAAATCACAGGCTTGTTTTAAGCTTTTTTCATCAAAATTTTCAGCTGTGCCTCTTGCTGAAAATGCTTTTAATCCTAGATACACTGCATCAGCACCACTGTTTACAGCAGCAACGATGCTTTCCATGCTGCCACATGGAGCAAGAATTTCAATCATAGCATTAATTGTCCATCTTCTACAATTTCACGCAAACGAATTTTATATGCGTCATTTTTCTTTTTCAGTTCTTCATTTTCAATTTCAAGCCTCTTGCATTTTGATTCCATATCAGCATAAAATTCACCTTGTCCATTGCTTTCATGCCTTAATTCCTCAAGCTGAAGTTCTAAAAGGTCTATATCATTTGCCAGTTTAAAATTAAGCTTGTCTGAAAAATCAAGCTGTTCTTGTAAATCACTTGCTTTTTGCTCTGCGTCTTTTGCAGCCTTTTCAAGCATAACCATTTGAGAAAGCAGCTCATCATCTGTTTTCAAGCAGGATTTTTCATTTATTTCCTTAAGCCTTTTATTTTCAGTAATTAAAGACAAATTGTTTTCCTGAAGCTGCAAAAGCTTATCTGTAAGCCTATCTATTTCAGTATTTGCTTTTTCAAGCTTGTCTTTAAGTATAATTATCTCAGAATTTAACTCTTCGTTTTGACTTAAATAATTTGTGCTTTTAAGTATTTCGTTATTTTCTTGTTTCAATCTGTTTACCTCTGCTAAAAGTGAATTTACATCTGTTGTAAGCTGCTTTTTTTCATTTAAAAGCTCCTTATTTTCCTTTTCCAAACGAGAAAGCTTTTCAGAAAGCTTTTTATAATCGGGTTTATTTTTAAGAGCTTTTATTTCTCTTGTAAGCTTTTCCACTTTTTCCTGCTCATTGTGGAGAGCTTTTTCAAATTCCTTTGAAGAGTCTGAAAAACCGGCTTTTTCCAGCGACTGTGCTATTCCACTTAATGCGACCAGCAAAAAAGCTTGCTCATGATACAACCCTTCTGTTTCCTTTTGAAGCTGGGAGACTTTTTCATTTAATTCATCGGCAGCCCTTGTGATTATATCAACAGAGCCTTCAAACCTAAAGGCATATTCCCTACCGACGATATTTAGCTTTATCTTTTGCACAAAATCCCCCCTATATTTTTATATAGAATCACATATTATATTATATCTTATTTTAAAGAAAAAGAAAAGCCTTTTTTAAGATTTTTTAAGCATAACTATAAATTTGTATATAATATAGTGCTTTTGTGTCCAATCATTCTTGTTTAAATAATCAAACGCACACCACTATCATGATGTGCGTTTAAAATTATTAAATAATTAAAGCAAGCTTGCTAACAAAATTTGAATATAAAATTACGCTATTTTATAGTTATAAACTTCAAGAACATTATCTTCAGCCCATCTTTCAAAATATAAGTTATCTTCTATTCCTGAATAAATATATCCGCATGAGCTATCTTCACTTTCTGAGATTATGCGATTATACTGGCTGTTTTCTATATCATAGCAGTAAATTCCATCTTTTTGATTAATAATTAACAGGTCATCTAGAACAGAATAGCTGAAAACCTCAAAAACTTTTATTTTTTCAATATCTTTTTTAGAAAAGCTATATACGAAAATATAATCTTTATTTGCATTTTCTCCGCCCTGCATCCACGCACATATTTTCTTATTAGCCACTGGATTTCTGATGTTTTCGGATACTTTTAAAGTTGTTTTAGCTTTTTTAAAATCCTCAAAAGTTTTTATTAAAGTAAAACCATCTTCCCTTTGATATGTAGTGAAAAGCCCGTCATTAAGGCTCAAATGCTCATAAGGAGAATCTAATGTCAGTTTTTCCACCTTGGCATTGGTATTTTTATCTTTAAAATCATAGCTATATAAGCTTAAAACTGTATCATCCTTACTCGAATAATCGTACCAATATAACTCATCTTCTGATATAGTAAGCGTTATAGATTTAAGCTTAGAATCATCTTTTCCCTGAGAGAAAATTTTTTCGGGTGCTTTGTCTGTATCGGAGTTTTTCAAATCCATGCTGTTTATAGTATACATCTGATATTTATCATAGTCCTCCCATATCAAATAAGTGCCATTAAATTGAATATCAGTGATATTTATAGGCGTATCTTCATCATATTTATAAATTAGCTTATCTTCACTATTATCCAAGCTGCAAGACCTAATTTCAGTATTATCTTTTTTATCGAATACGAGCTCTGTCTTATTCCCTTCAGAATTTTCATATTTACTTATATAATTTATTGAGTAATATATTATATCATCATATACACAAAACGAACTCACACTAGCATTTTCAGGTATATCGATTCTAAATTTTTCGATTACAATCTTATCACTAAGAGAGTCTGATTGCTTGTAATCATTTTCCTTAGTTTCACTCATGCTCTGCAGATTCACTTCCTTGTTAGAATCACACGCTGTAAGTACTAAAGAAAATGTTAATAATAAAGCAATAAATTTTTTCATTTTCAAAACTTTGTCCTCTCGCAATAAAAAATTTAAACTTTAATCTAAAGAAATAATATACAAGGAATTATTTCTATTAATACTATTATAACGCAGTATAATTGGGGTGTCAATGCATTTTTTACGAAAATTTCTTTAAAAAGTTTCGTAAAATATATATAAATTATCAAAATAAAATTTATATCTTGACAAGCAAAATCAAATATGCTAAAATGTATAAGCACTAATTTAATAGATATTTGCAGAGATGGCCGAGTGGTCGAAGGCGCACGCCTGGAAAGCGTGTGTACCCTAACCGGGTACCGAGGGTTCAAATCCCTCTCTCTGCGCCATAAAGGTAGGACGATTTAGATCTACAAACTCCGGTTAGGTGATTTAAACGCTATCGCAAGCCATCAAGTATGAAGTAAGATACTATTATTTATCGTGATGGTATATATTGGCTTATTATTTAAAAGCAGAAAAAGACCAGCTATTTTTTTCTTCTATAATTGGTATAGCCTTTCAATTAAATATTAATGCTATATGATAATTCCATAAATGATAATGATACGCAATATATAAAAAGTTGCGTATCATTACTTTTTATGAACTATTTTACGGTTTTTGTTATAGCAAGTATTTGATGCTAAGCTAAGCACTTTATCTATTTTTTCCCAATAACTACAACTGTAACAGAAGATACCAAAGCAACAGCACCAATTACAGCAATGAAGCCGACAACGATATTTTCATTATCAGTAGTTTTATCACTATCGGAGCTGCTTGTGTTATCAGAACTACTTTCGTCTTTGGAACTACTTTTGTCTTTGGAGTTGATTTCCTCGGTTGTCAAGGGGATAAAGGTAAAACCGTTGTCATTAGCATATGTCTCTGCCAGTGTACCGGCGATGCCGATGATGGTGATCACCATATTATTAATCTTATCGTATGCAAATTTCAGTTTTCTTTCTTCACCGTTATATCGAACATACATACAATCATTAACACGAATAATGGACTTTATTTGATATGGTGGCTCAACATGATTGATA
>JAAYSD010000042.1 GCA_012518465.1 Clostridiales bacterium | reverse complement strand
TTTAGCTCATATTCTGTATCGAAAGCATCGCTCTCACCAAATGTAATAGCTTGACCATTGTTGAAGGAAACCGGAGTAGAACCATTCAACGAATATTGTGCTTCAACAGCATTTTTATAGTTCAAAGTTACTGTTAAGGAATCAGTATAGAATCTACCTTCGTTTTGGTCGATCCAAGTAGTAGGTTGATCGTTATCACCTTCTATAAGAATGACGCCGTGACTTCCAGCAGAGAATGTAACTTTTCCGTCGACTACCGTTGCAGTTTCACCAGTATAAGCATTAGTCAAAATAGCACCATTTCCAAATACCGAACTTACATCAACAGTTGTGTTTCCTTGCGCACCAACAACTGCAATAATTGCATCTGTGACACCATTTTTTTCATATGTTCGGCTAAAGGTATAAGGATAGCTGTTAATCATATTGTGCTGACCTGCACCAACAGCTACATGATTGTTTCTAAATTGTCCAATTTTTTGCCAATGTGTTAAAACAGTTTGATTTATAGAATCCCAATTCATGTCGGAACGATATTTTTGATCTGCATATGAACAATCAAAATAGTCAAGAGGTCGAGCTGTTTCATCACCATAGAAAATCTGTACTGCCCCTGGCGCTAGGAGTAATGCTGTGCCTGCATTTACCAAATCTCCTCTATCATATAAGCTTGTATCGTGAGAAGAAATATAGCTTAGATAATTAACATCATCGTTGCTGTTAATTGTATCCGCATAATACTTGTATGTTGATTCTAAAGAATTCATATTTTTAGGAACATCTTTAAATCCGAAGTTTATAACCGAATCAAAGCCATTTGAGAAATAGGCTGATGAAGAGCTAACTCCATGCCCCCAAACCTCGCCTGTCATCCAGAAATCCAAGTCATCAAGTGCCTTGTCTGGATTGTTTGATTTCCATTCTCGCAAAGCATCTACCGCTTCTTCCTTCAATGTAGCCCAAGCGTCCAATTGAACATGCTTTGCTGTATCAACCCTAAATCCGTCAACACCATATTCACGAACCCAGTCAGTCAGCCATTTTACAATGTAATTAGAAACCTGACGATTCAATCCAGTTCTGTCGAAAAAGCTATCCAATTCAGCCTTTTCCTGTTCATACCTACCTTCTTGCTTCCATTTGTTCTCAAGCAACTTAGGTATTCCAGGGTCATATGTACTTTCCGTTCTAAAATCAGGTAATCCCGAAAGACACATTTCTAAATCACTGCCACTTTCTGCACCTTCATAACCATTAAAGCCTTGAGATGCACGAACCCATTGAGTTCCCCACCAATTTGACCAGTTTGAGCTACTCTTATTAATATATGAATAATCTGTGCTCCAGTATGCATTTGAAGAATTGCCATAATAATAATCCTTCCAGTTACCCACTAGCTCACCAAATCCGAACTCATCCATATCTTTTAATGTAGCATATCCAGCATGATTCATGACAACGTCAAAAACAACTCGGATACCATTTTCATGAGCTGTATCTATAAATGTTTTCAAGTCTTCAGCAGTGCCCATATTAGCATCTACATTAGTATAATCCAGAGTATAGTATCCATGATATGCATAATGCCTAAAACCGTCAGCACCAAGCCAACCGTGTATCTGCTCATAAGGTGCTGTAATCCATATTACGTTGACTCCTAAATCTGTGAAGTAACCTTCATTGATTTTGTTTGTTACACCCTTAAGGTCTCCGCCGTGGAAAGTTGCTGGTTCACTTTTTGAATTAGAATAAGCGTTTCCGTTTATATCTAATTCTCGGCCATAAGAGTTGTCGTTGCTGTTATCTCCATTTTCAAAACGGTCTGTCAGCATGAAATAAACTGTTGCATTATCCCACGAAAAGGTTGACGCATCAAAATTCTTAGCTTGAACAGAATTTTCAGTAGATTGACTTTGCAATTGTTTTGTATTACTATCCTGTGCCGATACCAAGAATATCGACTGCAGAAGAACAATTGCAGAAAGAGCAAGACTACTGAGCAATTTCTTTGACTTCTTCATAAAAATCCTCCAAATAAATATATTTTTACGGTTTTTACAAACACGTAAACACCAAAAACTTTAATAAATGTATTTTAAATATTTATATTATGTAAAAAAATTTCAATCTCATATAACATACTTGACAATTATTAAGCCGTTTTATCGTATTATATTACTATTATATAGTATTGTATTCTTTTAGTCAATAGTTTTTGTCTATTATTTCAATACCACTAAATGTAATTAAAATATTTCTACTTGTTTTTACTAATTTTTCGTCATAACAGACAAAAACAAACATCAAAATTCTACAATTTCATATATAGATATTAAAATTATTGTTAAAATGTCACAAAAAATCAGCCTAATTTTCCACAAGCTGATTTTATATAATTATAAGTTTTTGGATAAAATTTTATTATAAAACATCAAAACAGATTATTGTTTCAACTTAAAGTAAAAAGCCTTGCACCTTAATTTTATCCTTTTCACTTGCATTTTCGTCAAAAAGATTATCAATCATCATTCTTTGCTGATTCTTTTAAATATATCCAGTAAATTATTATAATAAAGTAAATTTTATACTTAGATAAAAATTAAAATAAAAGGAGGTTTTCTCCCCCCTTCAATATAAAAAACAAAATATTATTATAATCTAATCTATTTTTTGATAATTTATTGCTAAAAAGCCACGCACACCACC
>JAAYSD010000041.1 GCA_012518465.1 Clostridiales bacterium | reverse complement strand
TATTTTTTCTTAGTAGCTGCACCACCTCTTAAATGGCGTTCCTGCTTGTTTTTTTCAAGGACTTCCTTTACTTGACTATGTAGCTGTGGGCATACCTTTTCAAGCTTTGTGGTTATGTCCTGATGTACCGTGCTTTTACTTATTCCGAACTTCTTTGCTGTACTTCTCACAGTAGCATTAGTATCCACAATGTACTGCCCCAACATAACACATCTCTCTTGATTAAAGTCCGTCACGGTATTTTTTTTCGTCACTAAAGTAGCACCCCCTGAAAAGTCTGCATAGCAATTCGCCTTAAAAACATAGCAAAAAATATATATTTTCAAGTGAACTTCTAAAGCGACCTTATAAAAGTTTTATAAAAATATGCTAATCACAAATTACACCCTTTCAAAAAGCCCGTGAAAAAACATAATTCGAAGCTTTAAATTGTTTTTTAAGGATTTTCAATCGTAATTTTGTGTTAAACTTATGCTATTAAGATATAACCTAAAGCTATTAATATCGCTATATCCGCCTTTTGCCGCCACAGGACAAAAAGCATCATGGCAATAAGCATTTTATCCTTATCAGAAAATATGTCATTTATAATATTATTTAAATCTAGTCCTGAGAAAAATTCTGAGAATCCTCCGAGTCCTTCACCAGCTCCTTGTTCGCCTTCATCATCTGTATGTCCGCCGTGCTTTCCAAAGCCTGCTGTGGCTTTAAAATCTGCTGAGAATCCGCCACCTTTTGATTTTCCACCTTCATCATCACCTGCAAACCTTGAGAATCCCGCTGATTTTTCTCCACCGTTGATATTGCCTGTGGCTTTTGCTGTTGAGGCTTCTTTACTTGAATCATTTGCTGCTGAAAATCCTGTGCGTGGGGCGTTCTCCTGCTGATTGAATTGTCCGCTTGCTTTATTGCTTTTGCCTTTTGAATAGGCTGATTTTGACTCGGTGGTTTTATTTTCATCGTATCCTTGAAACTGCCGCTGTGCTGCGTAAGCGTTGTGTGTGGCTGTTCTTGGCTGTCGGGCATGACTTGAGTAGCTTTTCGCTGTATTTTGTCGGGAAGTTGGTTGAGGGGTTCGGATTGCTTTGCTGCTTGCTGATTTGTTTGAGCTGGCTGACGTGGTGCTGAATTGTGTGCGTGCGAATCCAGTAGGCTCTCTTGCTCTGTTGTTGCTGTGGGCTTGTTTGTAGCTCGATTGCCGTTTTTTTTTGAGCCGATTCATCGCCTATATCTTTTTCTAGTTTAATATTATTAATTTCAGCATCTCTATTTTTAATCTCCTCTTTATTCAAATTAATTGAAAAATCTTCTACCCTTACATCGTCATTCCTGCTTAAATCAATGTATTTCAAGTCTGCTTTAGGCGTTGCAGTCCTTGACTTTTTTGCCATTTCCATTGCCTGCCTTTTATATTCCTCCTGACGCCTTTTCAGCTCTTCCATTGTCATATTTGTATCCCAAAGCATTATCATATCCTCCTTTAAAATAATCCCTCAAACATTCCGCTTTTTTTAATATGAGGGAACATTGAAATTAATCTTGCTATTTTCATTGCATTATCTACCTTATGCTGATTTTCTTCTCTTAAGTGTGGCTTTAACGCTTTTAACAATTCCGTATTTTTATCATTCTTATTCATTTCCTTAAATATATTCCCAAACTTAAGCATCATTTCTGGGTCTATCCCTGAAAATCCCCCATTATGTTTTTCATCATTAGGATTCGAGTGATTGTTCTGATTTTCATTTCCAAAAATATTTCCAAATCCGGAGGATTCCTCACCAAAAATTTGATTTAGCTGTTCATATGCCTTTTTCCCCTCCTCGGTAGAAAGAATCTGCTCAAGCATATCGGATATATTCCCGTTGTTTTCCATAATCACTCCTAATCATCTAGCTTTTTTATCATATTTTGAATATCAGGATTTTTTGTTATCTGTTCATCTAGCTTAGGATTTTGCATTATACTTTTCAGTTTTTCCTTATCCTCTTTCTTCAAATTTTTTGCAAGCTCATCGACAGAACCTGCCTCCACCGTAGACTTAAGCTTTTCAATAGGTACTCCAAGCTTTTTACTCGCCATTTCTAATATACTCTCTAAAGCCTTTTCATTCATAAATGCCTCCATAAAATTTTTCTAAAGGTATTCCGTTTCGTTCAATTTTATGCTATAATAAGTGAAATTAGACTTAAAAGGTGTGTGCAAAATGAAAATTGTTGTTACAAGTGATACTCATCACAATTATCATATCTTAAAAAAAATTGTTGAGCTTAATCCTGATGCCGATTTATTCATACACTTAGGTGATGGTGAAAATGAGTTTCTTGATGTAAGAAACGAAACCTTTGGAAAGCAATTTGTATTTGTAAAAGGAAATGGCGACTTTGGCGACTGGAAAGAATCTGCTGTTATCGGTGTAAATGGCTATAAAATCTACTGCACCCATGGAGATAAGCTAGATGTAGCTAATAGCCTTGATTTACTCTTATATAATGCCAAAAAAGAAAAGTGCAAAATAGCTCTTTTTGGTCATACTCATATTTATATGACGGATGTTGTTGACGGTATATATGTAATGAATCCTGGAAGCCCAGAAAGCCCTCGAAATCGGCTTAAGCCTTCTTACGGAGTGATAAATATAGATACAAATGGCATTATCGATATGAAAATCGTAGAGATAAAAAGAGATTAACTATGAACTTTGATTTTATAGGAAAAAATATAATTAGATTTCCTCAAATTGATTCTACAAATAAATATATTAAGAAAAATCTAGACAAGCTTGAAAATGGCACTTTAGTTACTGCAGAGCTACAATATGCAGGCAGAGGCAGGCTAGGAAGTGACTGGCAGGCTGATTATGGAATGTTGCCATTTTCATTTCTTATAAGGGATATGGAAAATCCGACACAAGCTGCCATACTCACACCTATTGCCGTATGCAGAGCATTAGAGCAGCTATATGATATTAATATATATATAAAATGGAGCAATGATATTATAGCTTATGATAAAAAAGTTTGTGGTATCCTGTGTGAAAGTATTATTTTCGACGGTAAAATCAATATCATTTGTGGAGTAGGCATAAATCTGCATCAAAATCAAGCTTTTTTTGATAATAACACATTGCCTCATGCTGCCTCTATGCTTACGCTTACGGGCAAGAGCATTTCAAAAGATATTGTCTTAGATAAGATGATTTTAAATCTAAAAGAAGTTTTTTCAACAGGATTTAAGTCTTTAAAAGAAGAATACAAGCTAAGGAGTGCAACCCTTGGCAAAGTCGTCAAGATACAAAAATCTAATAAGGAAATTATCGCAAAAGCTATTGATATTGATAATGACGGACTTTTAATATGTAAAAAGGACGGAACAGTTTTTTCTGTAAATTCTGGGGAAGTCCATGTCAGAGGAATTTACGGTTATATTGATTAAAATCATTAAAGCGTAAGTAAAGATAAAAAAGGAGGATATATGGTAAATAAAACACCGCCCGAAATAAACGGAACACTAAGAAAATTCATGCTAAAAGTACCTGAGGAAATATCCAAGGCTAGTGGCATACGCATTATGGGAAAGCTGATAAAATCTTTGGTTTTTACAACGGATATTTGCATAATAAGGAATGTAAATGCCGATGCTGTAATTGCTGTATATCCATTTACACCTCAGCCAGTCATTACTCAAGCTGTAATGACTGCTGCTGATATTCCTGTATTCTGTGGTGTAGGAGGTGGTTTGACACAAGGTAAAAGAGTAGTAAACCTATCTATGCACGCTGAATTTCAAGGTGCTATGGGTGTTGTATTAAACGCTCCTACTGCAAATAAAGTTTTAACACTCGTAAAAAACACAATTGATATTCCTGTGGTGATTACAGTTGTATCAGAAAATGAGGATTTTTCAAAAAGGATTGTTTCAGGTGCGGATATTTTTAATGTTTCTGCTGCCTCAAATACAGCAAGACTTGTAGAAAAAATTAGAAAGCAGTTCCCCGATGTACCTATTATTGCAACGGGAGGTCCAAACAGCCAAACTATAATCGACACTATAAACGCCGGTGCTAATGCTATTACATGGACTCCTCCAACAAATGGCGAAGTATTTAAATCAATTATGGCTGCATATCGTGATGGCTTGCCTCACCCTTGAGCTACTATTATAAATAAATTAAAGTCACACATTTATCGAAATGATAAATGTGTGACTTTTTTTAAAAAAAGCCTGCAAAATTGCAAGCTTTTTTAATACTATTTTTTACTCTTTTTACTTATTACAATTCCACCTATTGAAATCGCCGCCAATGCACCTATACCTGTTAAAGCAATCCCTGTTTTTGAATTATCAGTATCATTATCTTTTGGCTGCTCTTTACTTTGGTTATCGCTTGTTGTATTATTTTCTTCATCTGAAGTTTCAGGCTTTTCCTCAGCTACTTCTTCAGCCAAATATCCTTTTAACACATCTCCTATTACAGCATAACCTGTTTCATTAGGATGCAATCCATCAAAAACATACTCGGGATTACAATATTTATCTTCCTGAACAAATTTTGAATATGCGTCTGCAAAATAAGCATTATCATATTGATCTACAAGTGATTTTAATGCCTCATCAAGCTCTACAATCAAATGCTGTGAATCTGTGTAAAACGCCGGAGTCGTTGGCAATACGCTGATTACAACAATCCTTGCATCAGCATTACTCTCTCTTAACTGATTAAACATTGTTTTATAATTTTCAATAATTATTTCAGTTGAAAATCCTCTTCCTATATCATTTATACCACATAAAAAGACAACTGTATTATAGTTTTTCGAGGTTATATCATCAAATCTTTTTACAAGCTCTTTTGTTGTTTGCCCACCGATACCATAATTTACGCAATCCTCACGATTTAAAATCTCATTCCAATCACCGTACATAAAAAATTAATATTAGCTATCAATTATTTTCTCCTTATGCAATATTACAAATCTGAGAAAAAGACTCAACATTATTTGCATTTGCATATGCAAGCTTGCTCAAAACTTCTTCTTCAAGATACGGTGCTGCCGAAATAATCTGCTCAAATCTATCAACCTTTATTTGAGAATTTTCAATCGCCCTAATTATATCCTGTGGCTTCATAATAGATATAATTTCAAGTAAATCGCCTGCTTCATCATTGTGTATAAAATTTTTTATAGCAGAAATTTGCCTTTCATTATTTAAAATTTCATCTATACTAACATTATATATCTCAGCAATTCTAACTAGGTTTGATAAATCGGGCATGGTTTTACCCCTCTCCCAAAAGCTAACTGCCTGAAAGCTTATCCCTAGCTTTTCAGCCACCTCCATTTGTGTTAAATTAGCATTTCGCCGAAATTTTGAAAGACGTTTACCTGTTTCTATCATATCAAACATAGCAAATACTCCTTTTTAAACAAGCTCTTTTATTTTTAAAGCTTCTTCCTCTGAAAAATTTATTTCCTGCAAAAATTCTAGCCTTCGGTAATAATCCATTTCTACAAAATCCATAGGAGTAACATGAATAGGTTTTTTCTTAAAATAATCGAGTCCACAAGATGCCAAAAGTGTATAGACAAATTGAGAACAAAACATTATATTAGGCTTATAAGAAAACTTTAGTACAAGACCTAAAATATTATAAGCACTTCCTTGAGCGTTAATTTGCTTTATTTTGTCAATCATCTGCTTTTTCTGCTCTGAACTTGCCTCAAGTTTATAAATCATTACAGCAGCTCCCTTTTTATTAATCATCATCTCAAGTATTTCCGGATTTAAGCCAGGGGGAGCTATTCTTTGCCCGCCATTATAGCTAACTAATGTTTTTAGCTCTTTATCAAAGGCAATTGACACATGATTATAAGGTCTATTTGTGAACAGACCTATTAACTCGCTAGGTAAGCTCATTGTCCTAGTGATTACTATATAAACATTTTCATCATATAAGTTTGCATATGCAGCATCGAAATAATGGCTGGTCAGCACACCGTTATTAACATAATTAAAAGAACTATGCCTTGGCAAGTTATATAAAATATTTTGCAGCTGAAGCTTTGACAAGACTTCTCCGGCGTGTTTTATCATGTTTACCTTGTCTGCTATTTCAAACTGATTTGTTACCAGCTGTGAATATGACATAACAGAACGCATTTCTGCGACTATAATAGGGTAATGGTAAATATATTGCTTGAAAAATTTTATTTTTATCAAAAATGGTGCGGCAATCGCAAGTACACCCATTGCACGGTATACATATCTTACAAAATCATTATCAGTATAAGAGGAAATAACCATGATATTAAATAAAATCTGCACCACTACTACTAATATGTAAACAACTATTTGCGAAACCTTTAAAGCTACTGTTGATGGCGATAGCAAAGAATATATTATTAAAAACAAGCAGCAAACTATATACGAATAATTATATGCCATAAAATTCTGGCTCCAAAATAAAGTAAGACCCAACATGAATATAATTACACTGAAAATTACTATAAATATTTTATCTTTCACAATACCACCTTTTTTAAAAAGCTTATATATTTTATATAAAATCCTTGTAATATTGTACTATAAATAAGGTTGAAAAGTCAATATAAAAACTTTGATTGGTGAGTTTATTAAGATTTTATTAAGGTTTTGTGCTTGTTTGATTTTTACTTTTCAGAAAAGTAACAAAAAGATGATTTATTTTAAAGGAACAGTGATTAATTTAGTTTTCACTTATCAAAATTAAACTTTACCTTTCTAAAGGCTTAAACAATTCCCTTTGTACTTTTTTAGCGAAAAAAGTACCAAAAACGCTTGCCCACCTCATGGTTTCAACTTTTGCCTTATAAAATAAAAGCAAAACTTGAAAAGGTCGGAGGGCATTAGCTTTTACTTTGCGAATAGTGGTTTAATTAATTTGCATTTGCTTATAAGCTGCCAATACTGAATTTTCACCGAATTTAAGCTCACACCCCGTTACTAATGATTGCACGATTTAAAGTTAATAACGGGGGGATTTTTACTTTTCCTAAAAGTAAAAATAAGCATAAAAAAGGATGCTTTTCGCATCCTTTTTAATATATCTCTATTTATCCAATAAACTTTACCCTATTTTCTATTGGTTGAACTTCTTTCTGTCCAGCCTCTGCTGTCTTTTTGCCAAAAGGCATTTGAGCTAAAAGCTTCCAGCTGCTAGGAACATTCCAACGCTTTGCAACTTCAGCATCAACCAAAGGATTGTAATGCTGGAGTGAAGCACCAAATCCCTGCTCACTCAATGCTGTCCATACTGCAAGCTGCAGCATACCAGCACCCTCAAGCGACCATATGGGGAAATTATCCTTATATAACGGTACATTCTCTTGCAGACCCTTTATAATATCAGCTTCCTCAAAAAATAGTATCGTTCCATAGCCGTTTTTAAAGCCGTTGATTCGCTGGTCAGTATCATTAAACTGCTCTTCTGGAACAATTTTTCTAAGCTCTTCCCTAGTAATTTCCCAAAACGAATCACTTTCCTCACCAAAAAGCACAATAACTCTATCACTCTGTGAATTAAATGCAGTCGGCGAATTAATCACAACCTCATTTATAATGTCTTTAATCTCATCCTTGGATATTGGTGTTTCCTTGGAAATAGCATAATTTGTACGTCTTGTCTTAAATGAATCTAAAAATTTGCTCATAAATACTACACTTTCTAATACCTCTAGGGCATCACTTTTTTATACAACAGGGGGTGTAAAGGTCCTTGATTGCAGCTCACTATCAAGCATATACAAGCCTTTTCCATCTGTTGCGAATAATTTATACCTACCTATTAATTCATCAGCACTCGCTTCTTCCTCGCCCTGCTCCTTTATGAACCAATCAAGAAATTGTGTTGTACGGAAATCCTTTTCTTCAGCAGCTACTGCATAAATATCATTTATCGATTTAGTAATGTATTTTTCATGCTGTAAAGCAAGCTTTAATGGTTCTTCAAAATCCTTATATGTGCCATTTGGTGCATCAATTTTATCTAGCTTAATAGCTACGCCATTATCTAATAAATATTCCATAAATAGCTCTGCATGTGCAAACTCCTCTTTAGCTTGAACATTGAAATAATTCCCAAATCCTTTTAGATTTTCAAATTTGTAATAATTTGCAAAATCATAATATAAATATGCCGAATACAACTCCTTGGCAACCTGTTCTTGAATTAAATTTATAATCTTTTCGCTGGTCATAATTTTACCCTCCATGTCTTTAGTTTATCTCTTGTTTATGTTAATATTATAACACTATTTTTTTAAATACAAGTTATTAAGTCACACAAACTTTTTAAAAATAATAATTATTATTGTAAAATCTATTGCAATAAGAAATTTAAAGTGTTATAATATTATCAATGCAATGTGCGAGGCTTTTCTTTCACAAAGCATAAAATTGAATATTATCTCAATGTAAGTACTGATGAACTGGGTTTTCCACTTCAAAAGGCATGACATGATGTTTTTGTATTTTTTGCAAAAAGCTTCATCCGTACGAAAGTGCGGTTTTTTTATTTTAATAGCAAGGAGGAAAAATGAGCGAAAAAGAAAAAAACAGAGTCGCTTTAATGGGAATTATCGTTGAAACAAAGGAAAGTGTGCATGAAATAAACAAGCTTTTGCATACATATTCCGATATTATTGTAGGGAGAATGGGCATACCATACCACAAAAAGAATATTTCAATAATTTCCATAGTATTAGATGCACCTGTAAACACTATTTCAGCATTATCAGGTAAATTAGGCATGCTTAATGGGGTAAGCGTGAAAACACAGTATTCAAAATAAAAACAGGAGTAATATGTCACACTTGAAAAATATAGAAAAAAAAAGGTACTTATTTGACTTAATCGACAGGCTTGAAAAAAATAAAATATTAGAGAAAAATCAGCTTTGCGAATTAATTTCAAATAATGAAAACACGGAGCTAAGTGAATATTTATTCAATAAAGCTAGAAAAACTTCAAAAATATACTTTGGCAATAAAATCTATACCAGAGGACTTATAGAGTTTACTAATTACTGTAAAAACGATTGTTATTATTGTGGAATAAGACGCAGTAATACTAAAGCCGAACGTTATCGTCTGACAGAAGACGATATTCTTAACTGCTGTGAGCAAGGGCATGAGCTTGGATTTCGAACCTTTGTCCTTCAAGGTGGTGAAGATGGATTTTACACTGATGAAAAAATCTGTAAAATTTTAAGTGATGTAAAACTAAACTTCCCCGATTGTGCAATAACTCTTTCTATCGGCGAAAGAAGTGAGCAGAGCTATCTTGCTTTTGCAAAAGCTGGTGCAGACCGTTTTTTATTAAGGCATGAAACAGCTGATGACGAACATTATTCAATGCTTCATCCCGATAATTTAAAGCTTGAAAATCGTAAAAATTGCCTTTTCACCTTGAAAAAGCTTGGGTATCAGGTGGGAACGGGCTTTATGGTAGGCTCACCCTTTCAGAGTGTTGAAAATCTTGCTGATGATTTGCTTTTTATCCATAAGCTGCAGCCTGCAATGATTGGTATAGGACCTTTTATTCCCCATAAAGATACTCCTTTTAGTGATTTTTCACAAGGTATGTTGAGCCTCACCTTATTTTTAATAGGTATGCTAAGGCTGATTATTCCCAATGCTAATATTCCATCTACAACTGCACTAGGTACAATTGATAAACAGGGGCGTGAAAGAGGTATTCTTGCCGGAGCAAATGTAGTTATGCCAAACCTTTCTCCTGTTAAGGTCAGGAAAAAATATATGCTTTATGACAATAAAATCTGCACAGGCGAAGAGGCGGCAGAATGTCGCTTTTGCCTATCCAACCGTATTAAGAGCATTGGCTATGAGCTTACGGTTGACAGAGGAGATTTTATTGCTTTAGATAAATTAAAAGCTTAACATTTTGAAAGGAAAAAAATATGTACAATCCAAGCTCTTTGAAAGCTGATGAATTTATTTCTCATGAAGAAATATTGGAAACACTCGAGTTCGCTCAGAAAAACAAAAGCAATCGAAAAATGATTGAAGAAATCTTAAACAAAGCTCACGACTACAAGGGATTATCTCATCGTGAGGCAGCAGTGCTTTTAGAATGTGATATTGAAGATTTAAATGAGCAGATTAAAGCACTTGCAATTAAAATTAAACAAAAAATTTATGGCAATCGTATTGTAATGTTCGCACCACTTTATTTATCAAATTATTGTGTAAATGGCTGTGTATATTGTCCTTATCACGCTAAAAACAAAAGCATCGCAAGAAGAAAGCTTACACAAGAAGAAATAAAAAATGAAGTGATTGCACTTCAGGATATGGGGCATAAAAGACTTGCAATTGAGGCCGGAGAAGACCCCTTGCACAATCCTATTGAATATATTCTTGAAAGTATAAAGACGATTTACTCTGTTAAGCATAAAAATGGTGCTATTCGCAGGGTTAATGTAAATATTGCCGCTACGACAGTGGGAAATTTTACAAAACTAAAAGAAGCCGAAATCGGAACATACATACTTTTTCAAGAAACATACCACAAGGATAATTATGAAAAGCTTCATCCAACAGGACCTAAAAGTAATTATGCTTATCACACAGAGGCTATGGACAGAGCTATGCAGGGTGGTATTGATGATGTTGGAATAGGCGTTTTATTCGGGCTGAATATGTATAGATATGATTTTGTAGGGCTACTGATGCATGCTGAACATTTAGAGGCGGCACAAGGTGTAGGTCCTCACACCATCAGTGTTCCACGTATTTGCCCTGCTGACGATGTAAATCCCGATGAATTTACGAATGCAGTATCTGATGATGTATTTGAAAAAATAGTTGCTGTTTTACGTATTGCCGTACCTTATACAGGCATGATTATATCCACAAGAGAAAGTGCAAAGTCAAGAGAAAAGGTTTTAAAGCTTGGTATTTCACAAATTAGCGGTGGTTCTAAAACAAGCGTAGGTGGATATATAAACGGAGAACAAGAAAGCATACATACGGAGCAATTTGATATTAGTGATACACGCACCTTAGATGAAGTAGTGTATTGGTTAATGTCCGGCGGATATATTCCTAGCTTTTGCACAGCCTGCTACCGTGCCGGACGTACGGGAGATAGATTTATGCAGCTTGCAAAGAGTGGGCAAATAGCAAACTGCTGCCAACCAAATGCTTTAATGACTTTAAAAGAATATCTTGTGGATTATGCAAGTGATAAAACAAGAGCATTGGGTGAAAGCTTGATTGAAAAAGAGATGAAAATCATTCCAAGCGAAAAAGTAAAAACAATTGCTATAAATTATCTTGATAAAATAAATAATGGGGAAAGAGATTTTAGATTTTAGATTTTAGATTTTAGATATAAATATAATATAAGGAGTATTATGAGTCTTAATGACACACCTAGAGCCAACCGGCTGCACATTGGTATATTTGGCAGGACAAATTCAGGAAAATCAACACTTATCAATGCTTTAACAGAGCAGGATATTGCAATAACCTCCCCTGTTGCCGGCACTACAACCGATGCTGTTTTTAAGTCTATGGAAATTAAAGGCATAGGCCCCTGCGTTTTTATTGATACAGCAGGCTTTGATGATGAGGGAGAGCTTGGAAAACTTCGTATAGAAAGCACCAAAAAAGCTACTCAAAAAACTGATATAGCTTTATTCGTTATTTCTGATTATTTGGCACAAAATGATTTGGATTGGCTGAAGCTTTTGCAAAATAAAAAGATACCCATTATTCCCGTATTGAATAACAAGGGTAAAAATGATAATGTTAAGAATATAGAAAAAGATTTTAAAAATATTACAGGACTAGAATTAGTGACTGTTAATGCAAAAGATAAAAGAGGTTTAGAGGAGCTAAGGACAAGGCTAATCGCAGCTATACCTGAGGATTATGATAGCATAAGCATTACAAATAATCTTTGCAAAGAGGGGGATGTTGTTTTACTAGTTATGCCGCAGGATATTTCAGCACCAAAGGGCAGATTAATATTACCACAGGTGCAGACTTTAAGGGAACTGCTTGATAAAAAATGCATATCCATTTCCTGCACTACTGATAAAATGAAAGAAGCACTTAATTCATTAAAAAAACCTCCCGAGCTGATCATCACCGATTCACAAGCCTTCTCAGAGGTTTTCAAGCTAAAGCCAAAAGAAAGCAAGCTTACTTCATTTTCCGTATTATTCGCTAATTACAAGGGTGATATTAACGAGTATATGAAAGGTGCTAATGCAATAGAAAGCCTAAATGAAAATTCACACGTTCTTATTGCTGAATGTTGTACGCACGTTCCTGTCGGTGAAGATATAGGCACTGTAAAAATACCTAAGCTTTTAAGAAAAAAAGTAGGAGATAG
The DNA here is from genome assembly GCA_012518465.1 of Clostridiales bacterium. GTDB lineage: Bacteria > Bacillota > Clostridia > Oscillospirales > Ruminococcaceae > JAAYSD01. Next base: position 22,636 of record JAAYSD010000041.1, on the reverse strand, counting down.
TTTAAAAATCACAAATGTGAGAGGAAATGATTTTCCAAAGGATTTGAGCGAATATGATTTAATCATTTCATGTGGTGGCTGTATGTTTAATAGAAAATACATTCTTTCAAGAATAGATTCTGCAAAAAACCAAAATATCCCCATAACTAATTATGGAATTGTAATAGCATATCTCAATGGTATTTTAGAGAATGTTTCATTTTGATGAAAATACTTGACAATTGTCGAAAGCAGTGTTAAAATTAGTTATAGATAAATTTTATTTATAATATAGCTTTAACCTTATCAAGAGAGGCTGAGGAACTGGTCCTATGACGCCCGGCAACCTGATTCATTTAGAAACAAGGTGCTAAATCCTGCGGTATTTTACCGATAGATGAGGAGTGAAAACCGCTCCGTGCGGTTTTTTTATTTGCGAAAATTGCAGAAATTGTAGAAAGGAATTTTAAAATGGCAGAAAAAATAAAAACCCTATTCACCTCTGAAAGCGTGACAGAGGGGCATCCCGATAAAATTTGCGATCAAATATCCGATGGCGTGCTTGATGCAATTTTAGAGCAAGATCCAACAGCTAGAGTCGCTTGCGAAACTGCTACAACTACGGGACTTGTTCTTGTCATGGGTGAAATCACTACAAAAGCATATGTTGATATTCCTAAAATCACAAGAAAAATAATTAAGGAAATCGGCTATGATAATGTTGGATTTGGCTTTGATGCTAATACCTGCTCCGTTCTCACTAGTATAGATGAACAATCCCCAGATATTGCACAGGGCGTTGATAATGCTCTTGAAGGCAGAAGTGAAAATGCAATGGATACAGGTGCAGGAGATCAAGGCATAATGTTTGGCTATGCTTGCAATGAAACTCCTGAGCTTATGCCCTTATCAATATCTCTTGCACATAAGCTTGCTTTTCAATTGACAAAGGTTAGAAAAAACGGTACTTTGCCATATCTACTTCCCGACGGAAAAACTCAAGTAACCATTGAATATATCGATGGAAAACCTAGTAGGATTGATACTATTGTTATTTCTACTCAACACAAGGAAGAAGCAAAGCTTGAGCAGATTCGCAATGATTTAATAGAAAATGTTGTAAAGCCTATTGTTCCTGAAAATTTACTGGATAATGATACAAGGTATCTTATCAATCCTACTGGAAGATTTGTAATCGGAGGTCCTCAAGGTGACAGTGGTTTAACAGGCAGAAAAATAATTGTAGATACCTATGGTGGATTTGCTCGTCATGGCGGAGGAGCTTTTTCAGGTAAAGACCCTACAAAAGTCGACCGTTCGGCTGCTTATGCTGCTAGATATGTGGCTAAAAACATTGTCGCCGCAAAGCTTGCTGAAAAGGTTGAGGTTCAGCTGGCATATGCAATAGGAGTTGCTAAGCCTGTTTCAATTTTTGTTGATACATTTGGTACAGGAAAGATTGATGATAGTAAAATCTCCGATGCTATTACTAAGGTATTTGACTTAAGGCCTGCTAATATTATAAAAATGCTTGATTTACGTCGTCCGATTTACAGAAAATTTGCAGCATATGGACATATGGGCAGAACTGATTTAAGTGCTACATGGGAAAAGACTGATAAGGTAGACGATATTTTAGAGGCTATTAAATAAACTCGTTATTAATCAATCAGTAAATATATGAATATCACAAAAAGAGGGAGCATTGCTCCCTCTTAATCTATAAGGCTTATATTATTGTTTATCCTGCTCCTGCTCTTCATCTATTTGTTCAAGCTTAAATTCATCAATAAGTGCTTTTAGCACATTCGCTTGCTCACTAAACTCTCTGCTCATCGCAGCATATTCTTCAGCCGCCGCTGAAGTTTCCTGTGTAGCTGATGCAATTAAATCGATATTTTTGCTTACCTCTGAAATTTCTTTTGACTGATTAGCAGCTAAAACAGTAATATCATCAACAATTCTATCCACCTGCTGCACCTCTGAAACAACAGCTTGTAATGACTGGGCAGTTTCATTTGCAATATTAGTGCCTTTATCAACGACAATTATAGAATTTTCAATTAGCTTTTTAGTAGTATTTGCAGCCTCTGCACTTTTTATAGCAAGATTCCTTACTTCACCGGCAACAACGGCAAAGCCCTTTCCTGCAGCTCCTGCCCTAGCAGCCTCTACCGACGCATTAAGTGCCAAAATATTTGTCTGGAAAGCTATATCTTCAATAGTTTTATTAATATTACTAATTTCATTTGAAGCTGAAGAAATCTCATCCATTGACTTAAGCATTTCCGCCATCTTATCATTACCAATAGCAACTTCTTCGACAGCCTTTTGCGTAATATCCCTTGCTCTTTGCGTGTTCTTCACAGTTCCGCCTATATGCTGAGAAATATTATCAATACTGATTTTTAATTCTTCAATATTTGCGTTTTGTGTAATTGAATTTTCAGAAAGCGTTTCCGAGCCAGCAGAAATTTGTTCTGCCCCTGTATATAAGCTATTTGAAATATTTCGTAAGGTAACAAAAACTTCTCTAAATTTACCTAAAATGTTCTCCAAAGAAAACTTTATCTGCCAATATCCACCAGAAAATGCTGCTTGTGGGTCACGTGTTAAATCTCTATTTGATATTGCATCTAATACAATATTCAAGTCATTAATATTTGTTTTTAATGTATCCAGTGATATTAATAAAGAATTTTTAACTTCATCTATTTCTCTTATTGAAGTATAAATTTCTATTTCCGAGTTAAAATCTCCTTCGGCAAATTTAGCCATATACTTAGCTGATTCTGATATGGGATAGGATATTCTATCAGCCATAAAATAACAAGCAATAATCCCCAATATCAAGAGCGCTATCGTTGTGATAATCATCCACATTATTGATGAAGTAAATCCACTCATCATTTCAGCCTTTGGAACAACAACAGCTATTGACCAATTTTCATCTGTTTCAATGGGGGAATAAGCTATATAATGCTCTTCACCATCATATTGTATAATTTCTTTACCACTTTCGCCATTTGTCATTTTTGATACAATCTTTGCTATTGGTAAATACTTATCATCCTCTTGTGCAAGTGAAATAAAATTAGACAAAGAGGAAACATATTCTAAATCCTTATGTGCAACAATCTGCCCTCTTTTATCCGTGATAAAAGCAAAGCCCGATTCGCCTATGTTAATTTCTCCGACAATATCACTAAAGGTTTTATAGTCAATCGCACCATAAATAGCACCTGTAAAGCTTCCATCATCTATTTTCGCAGCACTCATCATAACAACAGAATCATCAGTACGCCTAATTACAGGACTAGATATGATAGGAGTATCTCTCATAGCTGATTTAAAATAATCTCGATCAAAAATATCTGTTTGATTATACGTTTCCCCTGCAATATTTGATATGGAAAAATCCTTAAAATGAGTACCCTCGGCTATTTTTGATAAATTAGCTATTCTCTCGTCTAAAGATAATGACTCATCATATGTATCGGAAAATTTCGCCGATAGGACTACCTCCGATCTATATAAATCAAGAGTTGACTTTACACTTTCAGCATTAGCTGAAATAGCCTCATCCAGCTGTGCATCAGCATTTCTTTTAGCCGTACTATAAGAAATAAAGCCGCTGCTCGCACCTAAAAACAGTGAAACAAAAACAACAATCAAGCTGCCGAATCCGATTATAAAGGTCTTTATAGATTTCTTTTTCATAAACATTCCTTTCCATGATGAATTATTAAAATTTTGTCAAGATAAATCGTTCGAATCCGTTTAATAAATAGAACCTTTTTTAATAGTGTATAATAATACAAAATCTCTTATTAATAATATAGCATAAACCTATATCAAAATCAATAGTTTTTATGCAATATTACAGTTGTTAATAATAATTTTACAAGTATTCATTAAAAATTTCCGTATTTTAATATTTTAAGCAAAAATAAAGCAGGGAAAAATCCCTGCTAATCCCTGCTTTAAAATATGATTGAAGCTTATTTTATTTCAATGTTCTTTGTCTTAGGCTTAACTTCTTCGAGCTTAGGCAGAGTAATCTTTAATACTCCATTATTATGCTCAGCACTGATTTTTTCATGATTTATATTTGAAATATCAAATGTTCTGCTGAAAGAACCGTACCTACGCTCTCTGCAAATATAATTGCCCTTGCATTGCTTTTCCTCTTTTTCTGATTTTGTTTCAGCCTTTATTGTAAGATAATCGCCATCAATATCAATGTTGATATCTTTCTTTTCAAATCCTGGCAGCTCTGCCTCAATGACATATTCATCATCATGTTCTATAATATCTGTCTTGATTGGGGCGATAGCATTTGATGTCCAGTCGTTAAAAAAGCTTCTTTCAAAATCATCAAAATAACTACTTAAACTTCTTCTTCCAAATGGCATTAATTCAAACATACTATTCATCCTTTCCATTCAATAAACTTTTTATTTTATTGTCTGAAGTTTTCCTTCATTGACTATATAATAAACCGTTTTTATGATAAATATGTGAAGATAATATGTAAAAAGAAAGAAAAATTAGCACTCGTTTTGTGTGAGTGCTAAAAACAAAATGTTCTATTAAATTAAAAATATATTTCTCTTTAAATGTCACCTAAAAGCACTTGATAAGAAAATGGAGAAACAAAGATTTCATCTATCTCTTTATTTGTAATAGCGTCAAAAAGCTCCTTTTTGCCAATTAATTGTTCAACAGAAAGCCTTGTGCCTATGGTGCCTTTGTTTACTGTTATTATTGCCATTTTTTTGAGACTATTATCAATTCTCGCAAACACACACAAATCCTCATTCACCTTTAAAAATTTAAGTTCTCCCTTTGCAAAAACATCACTAGAATGACGAATTTTTGATAATTTTATTACATAATCGATAAGTTCCTTATTCTCTCTATCCCATGGATAGCACTTTCTATTAAACGGGTCTTTATACCCCTCCTGTCCGGCCTCATCTCCATAATAAATACAAGGCACACCAGGAAGAAAAAATTGCAGTACCATAGCCACCTTAAGTAAATTAACACCATGGGAATATTGTGCCGGAGAAAGCTTTTGTTTAGATTGCCATTCTCTGTCATTAAATCCGACAGGAATACCACCTAGTCGTGTAATTGCTCTTTCAGTATCATGTGTTGATAAAAAATTCATCAGCACATCTATGCAGGGCTTCGGATAATGCTCTAAAATCGTCATAATAGAATTTTTAAAGTCGGTAGGAGAGCCTCCTGAAACATAGTTTAAAATTGCCTCTTTAAAAGGATAATTCATTACACTATCTAGCTGCCCGCCAACAAGATAGCGTCGCCTTACACCATAGCTTTCTTTATTGCTGGCATCCTCCCACACTTCACCGTAAAGTATTTTGTCATTTCCACTACTTTTCACAGCTTTGTTAATATTATCTATAAATTCATCTGGCAGCTCATCTGCTACATCAAGACGCCAACCTCTCGCACCCTTTTCAATCCATTTTTTTATTATCCCATTATCACCACAAATATAATTAGTATAGCTTTTGTTATTTTCATTTACATTAGGAAGAGTGGATATCCCCCACCAGCTTTCATATTCATCAGGATAATTAATAAAATTGTACCAGCTGAAAAACGGACTCTTATCATCACGATATGCACCTGTTTTTTCGCCGTATCTGCCATACTTATTAAAATACCTACTATCCGCACCCGTATGAGAAAATACTCCATCAAGAATAATATTTATTCCTTTTTCCTTTGCTTTTTTACACAAGTTTTCAAAATCCTTTTCACTGCCAAGCATAGGGTCTATTTTTTCATAATCGGCAGTATTATACCTGTGATTTTCATGTGCCTCAAAAATAGGATTTAAATAAATGCAAGTAACACCCAGCTGCTTTAAATAATCAAGCTTCTGCTCAATTCCCTTTAAATCTCCACCGAAATAATCATTGTTTAATACCTTTCCATTATCATCGGGTCTAAAAAAAGGCATATCATACCAATTTTCATGGATAATTCTATCCTCTGGGAAATCGTGTACAGCATCACTTTTATAAAATCTATCAGGAAAAATCTGATACATCACCCCACCCTTTAGCCACTCGGGAGTTTGCATACCTTTTTCGAAAACAGTAAGCTGAAACATTTCTCCCCCGTCAAAGCTGCCTAATGAAGCTCCCTGCCTTTTTATATATCTTCGTGTGTTATCAAGCATTAGAGTAAAATAATATTGATGAAGTCCTTTATTTTCGGGGGAATATTCGCATAAATAAACATCATCTTCCTGTCTTTCTTCACTTTTATTCAAGGGAATATATTTTTCCTTATATCCCGGTCGAAACATAACCAACGACAATTCTTTAACATCCGAACCCCTTGGCATATGAATCTTAAACCGACATTTTTCATTTACTTCAACAGCACCAAAGGGAGCTTTGTATTCTTCTGAAAAGGAATCAAAGATATTATTTTCATGTTTATAAAGCATCAAATTATTACTCCAATCAGTTATAAATCCCAAATATTATTTGCATAGTCAAGCACTGCTCTATCAGCTGAGAAAATACCCGAAGACGCTATATTGATTAAGGATTTTTTATTCCAATCTATCTTGTTTTTATAAACCTCACTTGCCCTCTTTTGGATATTATGATAGCTATCAAAATCCGCAAGCACCATATATGGGTCATTAAACTTTAAAGAATTAGCCACATCATCAAATTTCGAGCCATTTATCCCTTCATACATTTTATTAATAGCAGCTGAAATTCTTCCGTCACTATTATAGTATTCCTGAGGGTTGTAGCTAGGCTTTTTGGCAAGAACTTCTTCTGTTTTCATACCAAATATAAATATATTATCATCTTTTACAGCTTGGCTTATCTCTACATTCGCCCCATCATATGTGCCTATTGTCAAGGCACCGCTTAGCATTAGCTTCATATTTCCTGTACCACTAGCCTCTGTTCCTGCTAATGAAATCTGCTCTGAAACCTCACTTGCCGGCATTAAAATTTCGGATAAAGTTACTCTATAATCCTCCAAAAACACCACATTAAGCTTTTCACTAATTTTAGGATTTTTACGCATTTCTTCACCTATGGACCAAATAAGCTTTATTATCTGCTTAGCAAGATAATATCCAGGGGCAGCTTTTGATGCAAAAATATATGTTTTTGGCACAAAATCGGCATCAGGATTTTCTAATAGATAATTATATTCAGAAATAATATTAAGAACATTTAAGTGTTGACGCTTATATTCATGCAAGCGTTTTACCTGCACATCAAAAATACTATCTGTATTTAGCACTAACGAAGTAGTGTCTTTTACATATTTAGCAAATGTTTCTTTGTTTTCATGCTTAATTTTAGCAAGTTGTTCAAGCACATATTTATCATCGGCAAATTGCTTAAATTTTTCCAGCTCAATAGCATTTTTCTTAAAGCCCGAGCCTATTGTCTTTTCAAGCAGCTTTGTCAAACCTGAATTTGACTGTAGAAGCCATCTGCGGTATGCTATTCCGTTAGTAACATTTTTAAATTTATCAGGCTCAAGCTTATATTGTTCATTAAAAATATCGTCTTTAATAATCTGCGAGTGCAGTGCCGAAACGCCATTCACACTATGTGATGCAGCGACACATAAATTTGCCATTTTCACCTTAGAATCATCTACAATAGTAAGCTTAGAAACAATTTTTTCATCATTAGTATGTGATAAAATTTCAGCACAATATCTACGGTTTATCTCATAAATAATTGCTGTTATCCTAGGAAGAACTCTCTCAATTAAATCTCTGTTCCAAGTTTCTAAAGCTTCAGCCATAACAGTATGATTTGTATATGCAAAGGTTGAGGTAGTGATATGCCATGCATCGTCCCAGCTATAACCACAGTCGTCAAGCAGAATCCTCATCAGCTCTGCAATAGCAAGAGTTGGGTGAGTGTCATTTACATGGATAGCTGCCTTTTCATGCAGATTATCAAGTGTGCCATAGGTATTCATATGTCGCATAACAATATCACCGATTGAAGCTGAGCACATAAAATATTGCTGACGCAAACGCAAACTCTTTCCTTCCAGATGATTATCATTAGGGTAAAGCACCTTGGATATAGCATGTGCAAAATTATTTATTCCTAAGGCATTTGCATAATTACCATTATTAAACATTCCCATATCAAAGGAGCTTGTCTTTGCTGCCCATAATCTCAGCTTTGAAACGCCCTTGCTATCATATCCTGAAACATATAAATCATGAGGAACAGCAGTAACTGTTGTATAATTTTTATAGTGAAGTATGTGCTGATTTTTTTCAAACTTTTCTTCGATTTCACCATCAAATTTCACTTCAATAGATTGGTCGGGACTAGGAACAAGCCACACCTCTCCACCTGGCAGCCAGTTATCAGGTAATTCAGTCTGCCATCCATCGATAATTTTTTGCTTAAAAATACCATATTCATAGCATATTGAATACCCAGTAGCTGGTATCTCTTGAGTTGCCATAGCATCCATATAGCAAGCTGCAAGTCTGCCTAAGCCCCCGTTTCCAAGCCCTGCATCAGGTTCTTCCTCAAAAATTGAGTCCATTTTAATATTGTACGAATCCAAGGTACTTTTAACTTCATCTTCAATACCGAGATTATATAAACTTGTTTTTAAAGAGCGACCCATTAAAAATTCCATGGAAATATAATAAATCTGCTTTTTGCCCTCTGAATTAATATTTGTAATAAATCTATGTCTTTTTTCTCTTAAATATTCAACGACAATAGAAGCCAACGCTCTATATATTTGCTTATTAGATGCTTCTTCCGGCTTTAATCTATACTCCATGCTCAATTTATCTTCAATCATTTTTTTGAGCTGTGCCTGCGTAAAAATTGACTTCATAAAATATTCCTTTCAAAAAAGCTATTTATTTAAAAGCTATTCATTTAATTGTATCATAGATATAATGGTAATATAAATCTTAAATTTTGTAATTTAACTATTATATTATATCAATTTCTAACTAAAAAGTCAAAGACTTTTTAAGCTTTTTCAGCATGAAAAAAACGTTTACAACGGTATTTAAGTAAAATTTACATATAATCACGATAAATTAATAGTTTATTAACAATTATTTTGTCCTGTTCATACTTTTTTCGGTAAAATTATTAAAAACTAAGCTTTATCTACTTGACAAGCCAATCATGATTTGATATAATAGCTAATTGAAGTATATCTTCAGCTTAGATTAAATATCTGAGTATCCTTTCTTGCATTAAAAATGCAGGATATAATCCATAAGGAGGTGCTGATTTGGCAAAAACAACGGAAAAATATGAGGCTGTTACAATATTTTCATTAAAAAATGGCGACGAAAATGTAAAAAGTCTTATTGAAAAATTCTCTGATTTAATAAAAGAGAATGCAGAGCTCGTTGAAGTAAATGAATGGGGCAAACGCAAGCTTGCTTATCCTATCAATTATGAAAACGACGGCTATTATGTTGTTTACAATTTTGATGCAAAGCCCGAATTCCCCGCAGAATTTGAGCGTATTGTAAACATTACTGATGGCGTTATCCGTACTTTAGTAGTTTTAAGAAAATAGGAGTGTATGACAGAAAGGTAAGTTTATTATGTACAATAAAGTTATTTTAATGGGCAGGCTCACACGTGATCCTGAATTACGTACCACTCCTAACGGTATTTCCGTCGCTACATTTTCTATTGCCGTTGACAGACGCTTTGCAAAAAGCGGTGAGGAAAGGAAAACAGATTTTTTCAATATTGTCGCATGGCGTCAAACCGCAGAGTTTGTTTCTAAGTACTTTTCTAAGGGCAGGAGTATTTTAGTAGAGGGTGAGCTTCAAACCAGAAGTTATGTTGATAAGGACGGTGTAACCCGTTATATCACTGAAATCATTGCTGACAACCTTCACTTTACCGGTGAGCCAAAAAGTAGTAATACTGGCTCAACTTACTCAAATGCACCGCATCCAGCTCAAGCTATAAATGAGCAGAACAGCAAGGCATTAGGAAATGCGGATGATTTTGTTGATACAGATGATGATGAGGAATACCCTTTCTAATTAATTTGAGTAAATTCAAATTACAAACAAATCAGCGAAAGGAGTTTTGAAATGGCTGTTAGAAATTCAGACAGGAGCTTTAAGCGTCCTCGTAAAAAAGTTTGCCAGTTCTGTGCAGACCGTGCTGAATTTATAGATTATAAAGATGTAAACAAGCTAAAGAAATGCATGACTGAGCGTTCTAAGATTCTTCCTAGACGTGTTACAGGCACTTGTGCATATCACCAAAGAGAGCTTACCTCTGCTATTAAGAGGGCAAGGCATTTAGCTTTAATCCCATATTCAGCAGATTAATGCAAGATTTATATTTACGGCGGCTTTTGTCGCCGTTTTATTTATAATAGTATTATCAAAAGCAGTGGAGGTTTTTATGAATATTCAGATTTTTGGTAAATCAAAATGCTTTGATACAAAAAAAGCTGAGCGTTGGTTTAAAGAAAGAAGAATCAAATTTCAGCTGATTGATATTGCTAAATTTGGTATGAGCAATAAAGAATTTGATTCCATAATGAGAAATGTAAATTCTCTTGATGATATAATAGATAAAAAATCTAAGCTTTATGAAAAATTATTTATAAAACATCTCGCTAGTGAAAGTGCCGTTATTGACAGTCTTTTTGACAACCCAGCTTTATTTAAAACACCTATTGTAAGAAATAAGCAAAAGGCAACAATAGGCTATAAGCCTGAAGTTTGGGAAAAATGGCTTGATCAATAGTATATAATATTAATAATCACTTGTAAAAGCCTCATGACTTAAAGCATTTTTTGCTTTAGGATGGGTTCTTAATCGTAATTTTATATAAAAAATCCGCTGCTTCATTCACGCTTAGTGAAAAAACAGCGGTTTTTTAAAATAATGATTTAGTAAGTTTTCACGCCATCTCTGTCATCGTGATAATCCTTGTCTTCAATTACATTTGTTCTTCTAAAGAACAACGAGATGCACCACAATGCACTGAGAGCTACGATTACGTAAATAATTCTTGCTCCCATAGAGGTTGAAGAACCAAAAATCCAAGCTATAAAGTCAAATTCAAAAAATCCGACTAATCCCCAGTTCAATCCACCTATAACAAGGATGAACAAAGCTATTCTATCAAGCATTTTGAAACTTCCTTTCTCTTTCAGTTTTGTTCTAAGCATTAGCTTTAGCACATTATATAAAAAATTATTTTAAAAATAATTGTTTTACAAGCCATGCATTTATATTATTTCCTTATAAAAAAACTTTATTCAAGAAAAAAAATTATACAAAGTAAAAAAATATTATAAAAAGATTGAAAATATACTTAATTACTGCTATAATAAAAGATAACAAAAAATTTAAACAAACATAACAAAAGAAAGGGTATTTTATGAAATATGCTGTAATTTTATGCGATGGCATGGCAGACTTACCAGTTGATGAGCTTGGTGGAAAAACTCCAATGAGTGCCGCAAAAAAGCCTTTTATGGACAGCCTTGCCGCTAAATCAGAAGTAGGACTTGTAAAAACAGTTGCTGATAACCTTAAGCCGGGCAGTGATGTTGCAAACCTATCTGTTTTAGGCTATGACCCTGCTATTTATTATTCGGGGCGTTCTCCTCTTGAGGCAGGCAGCATCGGCATTGATATGAAGTCAACCGACGTTTCCCTTAGATGCAACCTTGTTACTGTTTCAGATGAAGAAAATTATGAGGATAAAACCTTAATAGATTATTGTGCTGATGATATATCCACTGAAGAGGCTAGAATAATTATAGAATTTATTCAAGAAAAATTAGGTAACGAAAGTTTTTCATATTATGCAGGCGTCAGCTACCGTCACTGCTTAATATGGGATAAAGGAACTACTGATTTAGGCACACTTACGCCTCCTCATGATATTACGGGCAAGCCTGTAAAGGGGCATTTGTCAACCTCTGATAATGCAAAGCCTTTAATTGAAATGATGAAAAAGAGCTATGATTTGCTTAAAAGCCATCCTATAAATCTTGAAAGAATTAAAAAAGGTAAAAGGCCCGCAAACAGCATTTGGTTTTGGGGGGAAGGAACAAGAAAGCCTTTAAAGCCATTCTTTGAAAAATATGGTAAAAAGGGTGCGATGATTTCTGCTGTTGACTTGCTCAAAGGCATTGGAAAATTTACCGATATGCAAGTAATAAATGTAGATGGTGCGACCGGCTACATCGATACTAATTTTGACGGAAAAGTAAACTCAGGTATAAAGGTACTTAAAAACGGAAGTGATTTTGTATACATTCATGTTGAAGCACCTGATGAATGTGGACATAGACACGAAATACAGAACAAAGTAAAATCTATTGAGCTTATCGATGAAAAGATTTTAAAGCCTTTGCTTGACGCTTTTAAGGACGAGGATTTAAGGATTTTAATTTGCCCAGACCATCCCACTCCCTTAAGCCTAAGGACGCATACAAACGACCCTGTCCCCTACTTAATATATGATAGCCGTAAAAAACTTGAGGGCGTTGAAAACTTTAATGAAGACAGTGCAAAATCCACTGGAATTTTCATCGAAAAAGGGCATGAATTAATGGATAGATTTTTAAGTGAATGACATTAAAATTTTGTATTTTTAGAATGGGGGAGTATACTCCCCCTATTGAAATTAACTTAAAATAAATTTTCTTTTAAAATATTTTTGGAGTATTATAATGAAAAGATGGTCTATTTCCTCAGCTGATGAGGAGAAAATAAAGTCACTTCAAAAAGCAACAGGTCTAAGTGAATTTATCTGTAAGCTTTTAGCTGTGAGAGGTATTGAAACCTTTGAACAAGCAAAGGCTTTTATAGATGAAAGCGAGCTTTCTGACCCGTTTCTGCTTGAAGATATGAATATAGCTGTACAAGCTATTCGTCAAGCTTTGGAAAATGGTACAAAAATTACTGTTTTTGGCGATTACGATTGCGATGGAGTTACTGCAACCGTTATTTTATATTCATATCTTGAGGCTGTCGGAGGTGAAGTAAATTGGTACATCCCCAGTCGTGAGGAAGGGTACGGAATGAACATTCCCGCCTTAGAAAACCTTATAAAACAAGGTACACAGATGGTTATTACAGTTGATAATGGAATATCAGCTGTAAATGAAGCTGAATTTTTAAAGCAAAATAATATTCCTCTAATAATAACAGACCATCATAAGCCTCCTGAGGTTTTGCCCGATGCTGTGGCAATTATCAACCCCCATAGAATTGATGACAATTCCCCCTTCAAGCCTTTAGCAGGTGCAGGTGTAGCACTAAAGCTTGTTGCTGCTTTGGAAGATGGAGATTGTGAAACAGTTCTTGAGCAATATTCTGAAATTGCAACTATCGGCACAATAGGAGATATAGTGCCTTTAGAGGGTGAAAACAGGACTATTGTTTCACGTGGCTTAAATGGACTTTTAAATACTGAAAACCTTGGGCTTATTCAACTTATGAAAAATGCAGGACTTACTTCTGATAGAATAAATTCTACCTCTATTGCCTTTACTCTTTGTCCGAGAATAAATGCAGCAGGACGGTATGAACACGCTGCAAGAGCAGTTGAATTATTTTTATGCGAAAATAATGAGCTGGCCAAATCAAAGGCTGAGCTTTTATCTCAGCTTAATACTAAGCGTCGTGAGGCTGAGGCTGATATTATTTCTGAAATCGAAAAGCAGATAAGTGAAAATCCTTCGCTTTTAGACCAAAGGGTGCTTATTATAAGTGGAGAAAACTGGCATCATGGTGTAATTGGTATAGTAAGCGCACGCATACTTGAAAAATACGGAAAACCAAATATGATTATTTCATTTAATGGTGTTGAAGGAAGAGCAAGTGCAAGAAGTATAGATGGCTTTTCATTATATAAGCTGCTTACATATTGCTCCGATTTGCTTGAAAAGTTTGGAGGGCACACAAAAGCTGCTGGATTTTCAATTGAAAAGGGTAATTTGGAAACGTTTAAACAGAGAGTTTATGAGTATTGTGCCATAAATCATTCCAATATGCCAGTACATACTATTAATGCAGATTTTGAAATATCAGCTAAGGATTTGACAGAAAAAAATTTAGATGATGTTTCTTTATTAGAGCCTTTTGGTGAAAACAATCCGGAGCCGGTGTTTTTATTCAAAAATTGCATTATTAAAAGTACTAGAGCTTTAAAAAATGGCAAATATACTTCATTTGAAATAGATTTTGAAGGTAAAAGCTATAAGGCACTGTGTTTTAGCACTGCTTTTGCTGATTTTATTTATAATATAAATGATAATGTTGATATTATCGGTGTTCCGCAGCTGAATGAATATCAAGGTAAAATAAGTATTATCATAAAAGTAAAGGATATGAGATACTGTGGATTTAAGCAGGAAAGATATTTTAATGCAATATCTACTTATCAAAAGCTAAGGCTTGGTGAAAATGTTGATAAAAAGCTGTTAAATAGAATTATTCCCAACAGAGATGATATGAAAACAGTTTTTGATATTATTAAAAACAACAGCAATTTAGAAAAAGCTGAAATAATTGCACTTTCTCAAAGAATTAATACCTGTATGTTTAGAGTAGCAGTAGACAGCTTTGAAGAATTAGGAATTATCAAATTAAATAAGCTAAGTAATAATATAAAAATTAATAAAGGTGTAAAAGCAAAGCTAAGCGAATCTGAGCTTTTAAAAAAATTAGCATCACAATTACAATAAAGGAGGTGGTATGATGAATGGAGTAGTTTATTCATTTAAAATGCTGCTTGATAAATTAAATTCCTTAGATAAACAATATGATATTGAAAAAATAACGCTTGCATATGAAACTGCAAAAACTGCACATGAAGGGCAGATGCGCTCTTCAGGAGATCCATATATTACTCATCCGATTGCAGTAGCATATATTTTGCTTGAATATATGATGGATACAGATACAATTTGTGCTGCCTTATTGCATGATGTTGTCGAAGATACAGGCATCGAACTGGAAGCTATAAAAAAGCAATTCGGAGAAGATGTGGCAAACCTTGTTGATGGTGTAACAAAAATCGGTCTTGTGCCACTAAATACAAAGGAAGAGCAGCACGCTGAAAATATTCGTAAAATCCTTATGGCAATGTCAAAGGATATTAGAGTAATAATTATAAAGCTTGCAGACAGACTCCATAATATGCGTACACTTGCCTCTCGTCCTCCTGAAAAGCAAAGAAAAACCTCTGTGGAAACTATGAGTTTTTATGCACCGATAGCTCATAGACTCGGTATGTATTCTGTAAAAGAAGAGATGGAGGACCTTGCATTAAGGTATCTAGACCCCTTTGGATTTAAAGAAATAGAGAATATGCTTGATATTCATAAAGAGCAAAGGGAAAATTTCATCGATATTATTAAAGCTAGAATTAGAGATAGAATTTCAGATATTCAGCCGCCTCCTATTATTGAAGGCAGGGTTAAATCAATTTATTCTATATATAAAAAGGTGTATGTAAAGGGTAAAAATTTTGATGAAATATATGATGTATATGCAGTACGTGTAATTGTCACCACTGTTTTTGAATGCTATAATGTTTTAGGAATAGTACATGATATGTTTAGACCTATTCCTTATAGATTCAAGGATTATATTTCTACTCCAAAACCAAATAGATACCAATCACTTCATACAACTGTAATAAGTAGAGAAGGAATCCCTTTTGAAGTACAGATAAGAACAGTGGAAATGCATAACACTGCACAATATGGTGTGGCTGCCCACTGGAAGTACAAAGCAGGAATTTCAGGTTCTGTCGCAGGAGAGAAGCGTTTTGACTGGATAAGACAAATCCTAGAGCAGCAGCAAGAGGCTGATGATGTTGAGCATATTACTGAAGCTATAAAAATTGATCTTACCCCTGATGAAGTATATATTTTTACTCCTAAAGGAGATGTAATCACCCTTGCCACTGGCTCGACAGTAATTGACTTTGCATATGCAATTCATACTCAAGTAGGTCATAGAATGACAGGTGCTAAGGTCGGCGGCAGAATGGTTAAGCTTGATACTGTGCTAAGAACAGGCGATATTGTAGAAATTATTACAAGTAATTCTCAAAATGCAGGTCCTAAAAGAAACTGGCTTGAAATTGCAAGGACTAATGAAGCAAAAGCAAAAATTCGCTCATGGTTTAAAAGAGAACGCAGAGAAGAAAATATTGAAGAAGGCAAGCAATACCTTGAGCGTGAGTTTAAACGCAACTTTATAGCTATAAACGATGATTTTATACAGGAAATAGCACTTAGACAAAGATTTGAAAATATTGATGATTTCTATGCGGCAATAGGATACGGGGGTGTTTCCCTATCAAAAATAATGCCTAGAATAAAGGGAGAATATCAGCGTATTGTAAAGCCTGCTGAAATAAACATTCAGCCTGAAGAAGAGGTTAATAAAGCAACAAAGCGTATTCAAAGAGACGGTGTTGTGATTGAGGGAATTGATAATTGCCTTGTTAAATATGCTCAATGCTGTAATCCTCTACCAGGCGATGAGGTTGTTGGCTTTATCACAAGGGGATTTGGTGTATCTGTGCATAAAAAGGATTGTGCAAACTATATAAGTTCTATCAAGCATGATGAAAATAAAGCTCGCTGGGTAAAAGCATATTGGGCAGATACTACAAATAATATTTTTAAAGCAACACTTGATATTATCGCTGAGGATAGAACTGCTCTTATCGCTGATGTAACAGTTACTCTTGCAGGCAATAAGGTGCCGATATATGAGGTTAATGCTCACACCTTAAAAAATGGTAATGCTAATATTGTCGTGTCAGTAGGATTAGCAGGGCTTGACCACTTGAAAAACATTATCCAAAAGCTGCAAAAGGTAACTGGTGTAATATCTGTTGAACGTACGGGAAAGCTGTGAAAAGCAAGTATAAAATAAACATTTAAAAGGTGATTTATGAAAAGATATTTTTTTACTATTATAGTATTGATAGTTGGTATTTTAAGTATTATTGGAATGAAGTATTTTCCCGATAATAATCGGCTTTCCACACAATCAGCAGAAAATACAGCAGTTTCATTTTCACATAATGAGAATTTTTATGATGAAGATATTAATGTTGAGCTTTTTACTGCTGATAAAAATGCACAAATCTATTATACTATAAACGGTGAAAATCCGACTACCGATGGAAAGCTATATACTTCAGCAATAAAGCTTAAGGTAGGCAGAGATGCTGCCGCCCATACTATTAAAGCTGCTGTAAAAAGTAAAAATGCTTTTTCAGATGTCATCACAAAATCCTATGTGCTTTGCTCTGATTTTAACTCGAGATTTTCAGATGAAACCTTAATTTTCGTTCTATCAACAGACCCTGATAATTTTTATGACTATGAAAAAGGAATTGCTACAAAGGGCAAAATCTATGACCTATGGCTGGAAAATGAATATGAAGGCGGCGAAATTCCCTATGACGCTCCGGCAAATTATTTCATGACAGGTAAAGAGTGGGAGCGTGATATTTATGTCGAGGTATTTACTACTAATGGAGAAAAAGTAATTTCTCAAAATGCTGGAGTAAAGGTTGCCGGAGGTGTTTCAAAGGCTGTTGATCAAAAATCACTTAAGCTAATCGCTAGAAAAAGCTATGATGCTGAAAATGGAAAGTTTAAATATCCTTTTTTTGAAAATGCTAAGACTTCTGATGGTACATTAATCACTGAATTTGATAGATTGGTTTTAAGAAACGGTGCAAATGACCGTGAATTTGCAGGTGTTCGTGACGAGCTTTCGCAGGAACTTGCTAGACAAGCAGGCTTTGCAAGTGTGCAAAACACTGTTCCCACTGCTGTGTTTTTAAATGGTGAGTACTATGGATTTTCATGGTTGCATGAAAATTATAATGAAGATTATCTTGAAACTCAATTTGGAGGACAAAAAGATAATTATCAAATAGTGCAAAACAAGGAACTGCCTGAAGAAGGTGATGAAAAAGCATTATCCGATTATATGGAGATGTATAATTTTCTGAAAAATGATATGACAGTTGAAGAAAACTTTAAAAAGCTCAATAGCATGGTTGACCTTGACAATTGGACAATGTATTCAGCTATTCAGGTGTATATTGATAACCTAGATTGGCCGGGAAATAATTTTAAAGCTTGGAGATACTACCCTTCTGAAAATGAGGAAAACTTAACTCAGTGGCAGGATGGAAGATGGAGATTTTTATTATTTGATGTTGAATTTGCGTGGAGCTTATATGGGAATACATATAAGCACAATTCATTAACTGAGCTGATTAACGGGAAGCATCAGTCTGGGCAAAGCTTGTTTATGGCTTCACTTTTTAAGAGAGAAGATATGCAGGAAAAGTTTTCTAATCAGATTATGGATTTAGCTAATCATTCCTTTAGCGAAGAAAATGTGCTGAAGGTTTTAGAAGAAAAGATTGCTGAAAGTCAGCTTGAACAAAGCTATGCCTTAAAAAGAGGATATACCTCCACATGGGCAAATGAAAGCACCTTTGATGAAAGCAGAAACCATATTAGACAGTTTGCTAAAAACAGAAAGGATGTTGTAATAAACGATCTAGCTAAAAACTTTAATCTTTCAAAGGAGTTTTACACAATAAATATTACCGGCGAAAACGGTGCTAAGGTATGGCTTAATACCCTTTCTGCACTTGATAAAAATACAATTAGCAATGAATATTTTGTGGAACATAGCGTGCCTATAAAGGCTGAGGCTTACAGTGGATATAAGTTTTCTTACTGGCTTATAAATGGTGAAAAGGTTTACGAAAATGAAACTGAGATAAATGTAAATCAAGCACAAAACAACCAAGTGAATGTAGAGCTTGTTTTAGAAAAATCAGATGAATTTTCTAATTTGCAGATTGATGAAGTCTATACAGCTGGAAAAGCAGACTGGATAAAGCTTTATAACCCTAATAATTTTGATATAGAGATAGAAAATCTCTTTCTGAGCGATGATAATAATAATTTAAAAAGATTTAAAATTCCTACCACAACTATTAAAGCAAATGAAGCCTTAACAATTGTGTGTAAGAATAATAAAGATTCATCTTCACTGCTAAAAATACAAGCAAATTTTAATCTAAAAGCAGGTGAAACACTTATATTAAGCGATGAAGATGGTAAAATAATCGAAAAGCTGGTGATTCCTGATTTAGAAAAAGATCAAAGCTATAAAAGGCAAAGTGACGGCAGCTTTTTAGAAAAGGAAATTAGTTAGTAGAAAATTTCCAAAGGAGAATAATGAAAAATAATATACTAAAAACCTTAAAAGTACAGGAAGATGGTAAGCTGATTGACCTTTTATTTTCCATATATAAGGACAGCCCTAAAAAACGTGTAAAAACCATGCTTAAAAACGGTCAGATCAAAGTCGATTCTATTGTTAAAACTCATTTTTCAACCGATGTGATAAAGGGGCAAGAGATTGTTATCACAAAAATCGGCTATGTATATAAAAAGACGGATACAAAGCTTGATATTATTTATGAAGATAGCGAAATTATAGCAATAAATAAGCCTGCCGGTCTTTTATCCATATCAACCGGAAAGGAAAATGAAGCTACCGCCTATCATCTAGTATATGAATATGTCCAGAGCAAAAATCTGAAAAACCGTATTTATTCTATTCATAGGCTGGATAAAGCCACCTCAGGCGTACTGATTTTTGCTAAAAATGAAGAAACAAAAACGCTTTTACAGGATAACTGGGAAAAATGTGCCTTAAAGCGTTGTTATACCGCAGTGATTGAGGGGCATTTAAGCGAAAAGAGCGGCATTATTCGCTCATGGCTAAAGGAAAATTCCATTCACAAGGTGTACTCTTCATACAGCTTTGGAGATGGAAAGGAAGCTGTTACAAAATATGAAGTAATACGTGATGGCAAGGAATATTCACTTGTAAAATTTGAGCTGATGACAGGAAGAAAAAATCAAATTCGTGTTCATATGTATGACAAGCACTGCCCTATTGCCGGTGATAAAAAATATGGTGCAAGCACAAATCCATTAAAAAGATTATGCTTACACGCAGATACTTTGATTATAAAACATCCTATTACAGGTAAGGAAATGATATTTAAGGCTAATGTGCCAAGACGCTTTGCAGGACTTGTAAAGCACGGTCAATAATTTAATTATTTTTACTAAAAACGCACCCACAATAATCTTGTCTATATAAATCATATTCCCTTGATATTTCTATGGAACGCTTAAAGCCATTGTTCTTTTTAAAATCAGCAGGCAAATATTTTACATTATACTTTTTCTCAAGCTTATATCCTATTTCATTTATTTTCTGTGCATTTTTATGAGGAGAAATTGATAGTGCTGTTGTAAACCAGTCAAAACTCATCTGTTTAGCTATTATTGCCGCTTTTTCAAGGCGTAATTCATAGCACTTAAAGCATCTTTCTCCCCCTTCTCTTTCATTTTCCATGCCCCTTACAGCAGAATAAAATTCATCAGGTATATAAGACAGCTCCAATACCTCAACTTCATTTTTCAAAGGAAATGATTTTACAAACTTTTTTAGCTCATTAAAACGTCTTGAAAACTCTTGTTTTGGATATATATTAGGATTATAGTAGCTGATTGTTATCCTAAAATAATTGCTTAATACCTCCAAAACATAGCTAGAGCATGGGGCACAGCAGGAATGTAAAAGTAAAGACGGAATTTTCTCCTGACCTTTTATATCAGAAAGCTTATCAAGCATTATTTTATGATAATTTTCTTTGATATTCATGAAAATTTCACACTTTCTTGTTATAATTATTAATGGCTGCTTGCAACTGAATCAATGCTTTTTCAAGCGTACTCCAAGGGCAAGCAATATTAAACCTTTCAAAGCCCTCACCTTCAGCCCCAAACATTGTACCTTTATCAAGCCAAAGCCTTGCCTTATTTACAATTAAATCCTGTCTTTGGTTTTCGCTTATTCCAAGTCCTTTAAAGTCAACCCAAAGTAAATATGTACCTTGCGGCTTTATTACTTTCAGCATTGGCAGCTTTTCATTAATAAAGCTTGTAAATTTGTTTATATTATTTTGTAGATAGTCTAAAAGCTGCTCTAACCAACCTTCACCATACTGATATGCTGCTTGCGCAGAGATAATCCCCATAATATTACATTGAGAATATCCCGTCTTTCTTATCTCCATATTTATTTTTGAGCGAATATCATCATTTTCAATAAATAGGTTTGATAACTGTAAGCCCGCTAGATTAAAGGTTTTGCTTGGCGAAGTTAAGATAACAGTGAATTTTCTAAAATCCTCATTGACAGTTGAAAAGACATGATGATTGTTTCCCTTGTACACAAAATCAGCATGAATTTCATCGCACGCAATATAAACATTATGCTTTTTGCAAATATTGCCTACTTGATTTAGCTCATCCTTTGTCCATACTCTGCCGACAGGATTATGAGGTGAGCATAGTATAAACAATTTTACATTATTTTTTACTAGCTTTTCTTCGAAATTATCAAAATCCATTTCATATGATTCACCATTGAATTTTAAAGGATTTCTCACTACCCTCCTATTATTATCTTTAATTACTGAATAAAAGGGATAGTATACAGGCGTTTGTATTAAAACACCATCATTTTCTTGTGTCAAGGCACGTACAACCATAGCTAAGGAATATACAATTCCCGGTGCTGTGATAAACCATTCTTTTTTAGGAGAATATGAAAAACGCCTCTCATACCATGCTTTAATTGTATTAAAATAAGTATCATCAGGCTCTGAATAACCAAAAATACCATGTGTAGAACGTGATGTAAGCACCTTTACAACCTCATCTGGTGCTTGAAAATCCATATCTGCCACCCATAGAGGCAGTATATCAGCGGGTCTTCCCCTTTGTACTGCAAAATCATATTTTAAAGATAATGTATTTTTTCTGTCTACTACTTTATCAAAATCATATTTTTTCATAATTATATCCTTTCTTCTGAAATTTATACAAAGCTAATTTCAGCTTATTTTAAGTATATATTTATAATATGCTTTTGTCAATAAGTTTTGTGAAAAAAATATATAATTCATATATGAATAGGAGATTATATGGCTAATAATAATTTTAAACCGATAACTAAAACGCAAATTGAAAGAATAAATTTTCTTGCTAGGAAATCAAAGTCACAAGGACTAACTGATGAAGAAAAGCAAGAACAAAATAATCTCAGAAATGCCTATCGTGCTGCTTTTAAAGCAAGCCTTTCGGCAAATCTTGATAATATCTACGTGCTTGATGATAAAGGAAATGAGATAAAGTACAAAGATTATAAAAAAACCGACAAAAAGCTTGAAAACAAGTAGGTTTTATGCTATATTAAATAAAGGTTTGTGGATAAGCAGCAGCTTA
This sequence comes from Clostridiales bacterium, assembly GCA_012518465.1. Taxonomy (GTDB): domain Bacteria; phylum Bacillota; class Clostridia; order Oscillospirales; family Ruminococcaceae; genus JAAYSD01. Next base: position 204 of record JAAYSD010000041.1, on the reverse strand, counting down.
TACAAAAATTTTAAGGAGAGTATTTATGAGTGTTTTTTGCAAAAATAGCAGAACAAATCGTATGCTTTTTAATGATGATTGGCAGTTTATAAAAACTGATATTAATGCCAGATTAAAGGATGTATTAAATATTAGAACAAAGTGGTATGATATAGAAATTCCACATGATTGGCTTATAAATGATACTAACAATCTATATGAAAC
>JAAYSD010000040.1 GCA_012518465.1 Clostridiales bacterium | reverse complement strand
TACATCAGGACATAACCACAAAGCTTGAAAAGGTATGCCCACAGCTACATAGTCAAGTAAAGGAAGTCCTTGAAAAAAACAAGCAGGAACGCCATTTAAGAGGTGGTGCAGCTACTAAGAAAAAATATGAGGCACTGGCTAAAAGAAACGGCAGAAAATAAATATTATTTTTATGGAAAAATATCCTTTACTCCCAATGCTTGTTTTAATAGGCTTTGGGAGTATTATTTTATAAAAATATGAAATATAACAAAAATAATGTAAAATTTTGTGCAAAAGTCCATTGTTTTCTATGTTGAAACACTGTTATTTATTTGCTATAATGTTAGTTATCATATGCTAATATATGACTTGGTAACACTTGCTTTGTGATTAAATACCAATGCAGCTAAAACGTTTAATTTATCTTAATTAAATTATAAACTTCATTATTGTAATATCCACTAATTAGCTATGCTTAATTATACATGGGAAAGGTTAAATAATATGGAAAAGACTCTTTACAGTGCTGAAAATGGCAAAATCTATAAAGTTTTGAGAGTGCCTAAAATCGAGTTGCTATCCAGTATCGGAATATTTAAAAATGTTACGATAAAAAAAGAAAACAGCTATCGCTTGGGAGGGCCTGTTTCTATTTCTCTTAATACAAGAAAAATTGCTATCGGCAAAGAAATTGCGAGTAAAATCCTTGTTGAGGAGGTGGAAGCATGAGTTGTCATGAATTGCTTGAAGATAAAAAGATATTGAAAATTGATAATAAAATCCTGATAATGGGCCCGCCAAATGTAGGCAAAAGCGTTTTCTTCTCGGGATTTACAAACATACATGTAATGAGCTCTAATTATGCGGGTACAACTGTTTCCTATATGAAGGGTGATTATACAGTAGATGGTGGAAGGTATAGTCTTATAGATGTTCCAGGTACATATTCATTATCAGCGACATCAGAGGCTGAGGCTGTTGCTGTGCAGTTTATGAACAGTAATCCTTTAGCAGTGCTATTTGTTTTTAATGCCGCCGATTTAGAAGGAAGCATAAAGCTAGCTTTAGAGGTGCTTGATTATGGTATACCAGTTGTTGGAGCACTTAATTTATCAGATGTTGCCCAAAGACAGGGTAAACAGATAAATGTTTCTCTTTTGGAAAAAGAATTAGGAATGCCAATAGTCACTACTGTTGCAGTAAAAAGAATAGGCTTTAGCGAAATTACCAAAGAATTGGGCGAAGAAATTAAAAAGATTGGTGATAAACAGACCGCTTGTCCTGATTGTTCCAAATGCTCTGGATGCGGTAATTCTAAAAAGATTTTAGATTATTGGGAAAGGGCAAAGGAAATTAATGCTAGAGTGGTTAAGGATATAAATAAAAAGCCTAGTAAGCTGGACAAGTTTGGTGATGCTCTCTTAAAGCCATGGCCGGGAATCCTACTCGCTATTTTAATAATTTTAGTGAGTCTTGGCATTGTAGTAGGTGCTGGAAAAGCATTAAGAGCAGTTATTTTATTGCCTTTTGTAAACTTTATAGTCGAAATGTTTGAAAAGCTTTTTTCAAACTTTAATATGCCTGAGATTTTACATAATGTTTTGATAGGGAATTACGGTATCTTTAGGATAAGCTTTGAGTGGATTTTAGCACTTGTCATGCCTTATGTGATTTTGTTTCAATTGGTTTTTTCATTTCTTGAAGACAGTGGTATACTACCAAGGATGGCAGTGCTATTTGATAATATAATGAGAAAGCTTGGTGTACAGGGTGGAAGTCTTATTAATATAATGCTAGGCTTTGGCTGTGCTGTGCCTGCCATTATTGGAACAAGGACTGCTACAACACGAAAGGAAAGGCTTATTGTCACTTCAATAGTATGCTTTTCAGTGCCTTGTATTTCTCAGACAGGTGCATTAATTTCTCTGTTGTCGGATTTTTCATTTTTTATGCTCCTAGCAGTGTTTGCAACGGGTGCAGCTGTATTTGTGCTTGTATCAATTATTACAAGTAAAATTCTTAAAGGTAAGGTTGACCCGCTTGTTATTGAAATACCTAATTTACTTATGCCTGATAGAAGAACTTATTTTAAAAAGTTTTTTGTACGTGTAAAGCAGTTTTTGATGGAAGCTGAAGGGCCAATGCTTATTGCCGTATTTTTAGCTGCTTTACTTGCAGAAACAGGACTGCTTGATAATGCAAGCGAGGTGTTAAAGCCTGTGGTTTCCGGCTGGCTTGGATTGCCTCCTGAAGCAGCTCTTTCCTTAATTCTTGGCATAATTAGAAGAGAAATGTCCGTTGCACCATTGTTGGAAATGAACCTATCAGCTTTGCAAATGTATGTAGGTGCTGTTGTTTCACTTTTATATATTCCGTGCCTTTCTGTTTTTGGCATTTTGGCAAAAGAATTTAGGACAAGGGTAGCTGTTGCGATTGTGGTAGGAACTACTGTTTCAGCAATATTATTAGGTGGCATATTAAATCATGTAATTTTATTTATTCAATCAATATTTTAATTACTTAGAATATTACAATTAGTTGCAAGGGGATTTATCATACTTGGAAATGTTCTGTTATAGCAAACATTAAGAAATTCTTAATATTTTTTTAAGAATTATTAATGAAAGGTTATTGACTTAAATTTAACAAAGAGTTAAAATATATTTTAGAGTGTTTTTATTATGTATAAAGGGAGAAAAAATTTTGTGGATTACTAAATTTACACAGAGAGTGGAAAATTGTGCTACTAAAAGCAAGCTGCTGTATAATACTATATCCTTGTATTATCGCTTTTTAGTCAAAAGAGAGGTTGAGCTTGCTGATATTAAGGCGACGGACAATGTGCTTTGCATAGGCGGAGGAGTATGTCCTTATACTGCAATTCTTCTTCATAAATATACTGGTGCAAAGGTCACTGTGATTGACAATGATGCATCTTGTGTTAGAAAATCAAAGAGATTTTTAAGACGAATGAAGATTGAAAACGTACATATAAAGTTATGCGATGGTAAGTGCGTTTGTTGTAATAATTATTCAATAATACATATTGCTATGCAAATATCACCTAAAGAGCTTGTTGTTGATGAAGTTATCAAAGGTGCTAAAAATGGAACGAAAATTTTAATAAGACGTCCCAAAAATATGGTAAAGGAATTGTACTGCAGTGATAATAGCTGTGAATATTGCTGTGATTTTGTAAAGCATAGTATTTTTTCAAATGTTGATAATACAGGTATGTGCGTAGTGAATAAAAAATCTGCAGGCGAGTTGGTTAGTGCTGTATAATGAGTGAAAAAGAAAAAAGCGTCGTTATTGAGAATGGTGAAAAGAAAGCAAAGCATTTTCGCTTTAATTGGAAAACAGCAGTTTCTATTATAGCATTAGCTGTTATAGTATATATTATTTCAAAGACTGATTTTTCAACTATAATAGTACAGATGAAGCTTTTGCCCGTACATATAATATCAATTTTAATTTTACTGCAAATAATTACTCAGCTAGCTTTAAATTATCAGTGGTACAGAATTCGCAAGGTTCTAGGGCTTAAAGCGTCTTTTTTCAGACTACTTGCTATAAATGCGTATGGAATGGTTGCTGATGCTGTTACACCGGGTGAAAAGGTTGGCGGAGAGGTTGCTAGAGTAGTGCAAATGAATAGTATGCTAGGCTATGATACAAAGCAATCTACATCTATTGTTACTATACAAAAGTCGCTTAGCCTTACTGCCTTGGTTGTTTTAAACGGTGTGGCAGTAGCTACATTATCATCTCATATTGATTTTTTAAAGCCGGTTTTTACAAGAATAATTTTATACCTTATCCTTGGTGCTTTAACTGTTTTCTTTATTTTTATGCTGTTTTTTACAGACCGATTAAATGCTTGGGTGCAAAATAGGAAATCTGAAAATAAAGTTATGCTTTGGTTTAAAAACTGGATGAATAGATTTGCTGAAGATACTAAGGCGATTAGTGTAAGAAAAAGCGAATGGGCAATACAATTATTACTATCCTTTGTCATTTGGATACTATTCCCTGTTAAGCTGATTATCCTAGTATCACAATATGGCAAGGTAGGTGTTTTTGTGTTGCTTGCAGCTACCTTTGTTTCATATTTTGCAGCGATGATTCCACTTTTGCCGGGAGGATTAGGAACATTTGAAAGTGCTATGAGTGGAATTTTAATAGTATATGGGCTTACAATGCAGGAGGCTGTCGCTGTAAGCTTGATATTTAGATTTGTTACATTTTGGTTTGTTGTGCTGTTTAGTCTTTGTGTTATTGCAGCGTGGAAAATTAGTCAATATATAAAAAGGAAGAGAAAATGATTACTCAAAAAATAAATAGAATAGTAAAGCACATACCTAATTGTATTACAGGTCTTAATATGATGCTAGGACTTAGTGTATTGTTTGTTAATATTAGTCAAATCGGTAAAAATTATCTTTTTACCTCATGTATCATGATACTTATTGCCGTGCTTTTAGATTCTATTGATGGAAAGGTGGCAAGGCGGCTTAATGCAGTTTCATCTTTAGGAAAGCAATTGGATTCATTTGCTGATTTTGTTTCATTTGGGATAGCTCCTGTTGCCATTTTACTTACGCATGAGCATTTTCGGAAAATGGGATTGGTAGTATATGTTAGTGTAGCTTTATATGCTATTGCGGGTGCTTTTAGGCTTGCTAGGTATAATATTGGTGATTATAAAGATTTTTTTGAGGTACTGCCTATCACTGCAGCAGGTTGCATTTTAATATGTCTTGATATTATTTTACATTTTACTAGATTGGCTGAAAATGATATTGTTGTTTTTATCATGACCGTTGTTGTTTTAATACTTGCTGTTATGATGATAAGCAAGATTAAGGTTTATCGATTTGGAGAAAGAAAAAAAGAAAAAGTAAAGGCTTGAAATATATTTTTTTAAACTTTGTCCTCCGACTTTTGCAGGTTGGGGGCTTAATTATGATTTTTTTATAGATTTTTTGTTGTGTAAATATTAATTTTGTATCAATTTAATTACAAAAGTATTTTTCATTTGACTAAACAGCTGAAAAATGTTAATATATATTATAGAATGTATATTGAATTATTTGGAAGTTTAAAGGTGCTTGAATGTTCGCAAAATTTTTAAAAAAGAAAAATGATAATAAGGGTATAACTGGAAAAGAGCTTATTAAGTTGCACAATACACCGATTAAATACGCCTCAAAACGTAATGACGAAACCTATAAGGAAGAGATACTTGGAAGAGAGGGTACAATAAATGTTATTGATAATGAGATATTTGTTGTATGCTCGGGAAAATATATCTTTAAATCTGATATTTATGAGGCTTATGCCTCAAGCTTGATGAGTGGTAACGGCTACGTTCTTCGCCGTATGGGAAAGGATAATAAAAAGACGGAGGTCACCGTCTTTTTGGCTGAGTATTTAGGCTGAATTTGGGGTGTCTCATAGTGACTTTCAACTGGTTAGGTCCTCTATTAGCTCTCTTAGTGCATCACTTCCTTGCACCTCTATTCCTTTTTCTAAGGATGCAATATCTTCTTGTGGCAAGACAGTTGTCATTGTGTCTAAGACAACAAAAGGCTTTGCTTCATTTTTTAAAAATATTGCGACTTTTCCCTCATAATCCTTTACTACGAAAACAGTTGAGCTATCTTTTTTAATATCTCCAAGTGAAAAAGCTTTTATAGTATTTGTGCTGCTTTGAATGAATAAGAATGTCAGCACAGCTGTTATTATTGCAAATAAAATTGATATTAATAAATAATTTTTCTTTTTTATATAAAACATAATTTCCTCCTCATATAGTCTTTATAACAGTATCAGCATTTGATAAAAAAATATACATAAAAATTACTCTTTCAAAGAAAGGGACGACAGTATGGCACAATCTTTTAATAATTTTTCTAAAAAGGCAAAGGGCATGATGAAAAAGAAATATGTGAAAATAAAGCCTGAAAAGCCTCAAAAGGAAAACAAACCCAGCAGTAATACGAAATCAAAAAGCAAATCTAATGCAAAAAAGGCTATGTCAATTATTGGCACGTCTTTAGTTGTTATGTTTTTGATTATAATTGTTACAACAGCTATTGTAGGTACTGTTGTAGCAACTTATATTTTACAATATTCAAATGAGAATTATGGCGATGTTAATTTAAAGCAGATTGATGTTGAGCTTTCCACCTTTGTTTATGCAAGGGATGAGGAAGATAATCTGGTTGAGCTTAAAAAATTATCTAATAATGAAACAAGAATATGGGTAGATATTAGTGAAATGCCTAAGCACTTGCTTGAGGCACTTGTAGCTACTGAGGACAAGCGTTTTTATGACCATGAGGGTGTGGATTGGTATAGGATTGTGGGTGTTGCACTTTCGAGAAGTGGGCAGGGTGGCTCTACTATAACTATGCAGCTTGTACGTGATATTACTAATGATAAGGAGATAAGCGAAGAAAGAAAGCTTAGGGAAATTTTCCGTTCATTGTCACTGGAGGAGCAGTATAGTAAGGATGATATTATCGAAGCATATTTAAATAGGATATGGTTCGGTGGGGGTACTATTTATGGTATAGGTGCAGCTGCGGATTATTATTTTGATAAGCAGGTGAGTGAGCTGACTATTGCTGAATCGGCTATGCTGACAGGGCTTATTAGAAATCCTTCAAAATACAGCCCTTATGTCGATTTGGGTGAATCAAAAAGACGTCAGCTTTATTCTCTTTCTAATATGTATGATCAAGGCTTTATCAGCACTGAAGAATTTTATGATGCGCAGAATGAACAATTGAAGTTTAAATACCCTGTTGAGGGAGATGCTTATGGCTATTTTGATGAGCGTTATTATGCTGATGATGAAGATGATGCTACCACACCGTCAGAAGATATTCCTTATGAGGCATATAAATTCACTGATTATAAGGTGACGACTGATTGGTATATGGATGCTGCAATAGAAAGTGTTATCCGTGATTTGATGGATAAAAGGGGTGTTTCATACCAAAC
>JAAYSD010000039.1 GCA_012518465.1 Clostridiales bacterium | reverse complement strand
GTTCCTACATAAGAGCAGTATCGTGTTTAACCATATCGTTGACCAAGCCATGACAGGATATAACTGGGTGGCATAAATAAAAGTAGACCACACTTAAGACAGTTATACCTTAAGTGTGGTCTTTTTTGCCCCGCTTGAAGCTGTCACACAATCTTTTCATAAATCCCTAAGTGAACGCTCCAAAAGCCCTCTTTTTTATGTCTTTATTCCGGCTTTGGTGCGTCAACTGGGCAAACGCCAGCGCAAGCACCACAATCAATACATGTATCAGCATCGATTACATATTTAGAATCACCTGCTGAAATTGCGGAAACGGGACATTCTGCCTCGCAAGCACCACAAGAAATGCAATCATCATTAATATTATATGCCATGTTTTTACCCTCCTTAATTTATCTATGAGAGTATTTTAGCACATAATTTACGAAAAATCAAGCCTTTTTAATATTTTATTAGTTAGTATTGACTAACTGGTTTCATTATTATGTAAAATATTAAAAGCAGCTATCCACCAAAAATCTGAGTCCAATAATGACCATACTGGCTTCCATTTGAATAATAATATCCAATGCCTATATGAGTTAAATCTGGGTTTAAAATATTTTTTCTATGTCCTTGAGAGTTCATCCAGCCCTCCACCACATCCTCAGGCGAAGGATATCCGGCAGCTATATTTTCAGCTACTGTCATAAATCCGCCCCAGTCATCAGGTATGGCTGTAAATGGGCTATCACCATTAGGACGTGTATGGGAAAATAGAGTTACAATTTCCTTTGCACGTATATCAGCAGCAGTAATTAAATTATTATCCAGTTTAAAAGCAGGTAAATTATTCTTCGCCCTTTCTTTATTAACAAGATCAAAAACCTCTGCCTCAAAGTCACTTTGATTTTCATTATCTAGCTGTGAAGATGCTGTGGTAACCTTTTTTGTCGCCGAAGTAGCTTTTGTCGTTATAGCTGATTTTTTAGTGGATATTACAGTTATTACAGATGATTTTGGCTGAGAAGTAGTAGTTTTTGCAGTAGTTTGAGGCTGCGTTGTTGTTTTCACAGGTACTGTTGTAGTTGAAGCTATTGTTGTTGGCACTGTGGTTTTCTCAGTCGTCTTTTTTGTTAATTCAGTTGTTTTTATACTCTCCGAAGAAACAGCACTTTCTAATACGCTTGTCAAAGTATTTTCAAAAGCCTTGCTGTCTATATTATGTGAAGAATCTTTGTTATCCGACGTGCAGCCAATATTTATTGCAAATGCTAAAATTATAAATGGCAATAAAAATTTTTTATTATTTTTCATAAGCTTTACCTATAATGGTTTAATATTTAAGCTTCTCTAATATTTGCATAAGTCTTGATGTCGGTCTTTCAAATCTTTGGTTATCTAAGAATATAACTCTGTTTTTTTCTACGCACTCTAGCTTACTGAGCTCGGGTATTTTTTTAATATCATCAATTGTATACTCATTGCTTACAAGCAAAATATCAACTTGTTTATCAGCTAAAGCAGTTAAATCATCAGTATACCCCTCTGACTGTATAATATTTTCACCGATATTTGATAAAAAATCATCTTCAATAGTTGATTTTCCTGCTAAACGGTAAGATGTAGTGATATACGCAAATTTACCGATTTTAACTTCATCAGTATATAATTGCTCAAAGCTTTTTTCAAAAAAATCAGTACTTTCAAGTGCTTTTTCATTATTTCCACATAATATCACCCCTAAAATAGTATAAATGCTTTTCAAGCTTTCCATATCCTGCGGAGCATTTAGGATAACAGGCACAATACCATTTTTATAAAGAATATTTAAATCCTTTTCAGAAATAGATGCAAAAGATAAAAGAACATCTGGCTTTTGTTCAATTATTAAATCGAAATCCGGATTAATTGGACTGCCCACCGATTTAATAGACTCAGCCGCTTCAGGAAAATCACAAAAATCACTCTTTAAAATAATTCTATCACCAAATCCAAGCTCAAAAAGAATTTCTGTAATAGCCGGAGAAAGTGATGCAATAGTACTAGGTTCACTTTCAATTTCATAATTACCAAAGAAAACGGGATATCCCCCTTTATCCTCAGAGGTATTTGAAGTAATGATTAAATCATCATCTTTTATAAAAAATGAACATGAAGTCACTGATAAAATAATAACTAAAAATAAAGAAACAGCTTTATAAAAATTACGCATATTACACCTTAAAGTCATTCTGGTTTGATATTAAAAAGTCTACTGCCTGAGAGGCTATTCTTGGTGAACGCCCACCCCGTCTAAGCGCAAGCTTTTCAGCTGTGTCAAATAAAATTGATTCATCAATTCTTAAACCCTTATCCTCAGCTATTTTCTTTACAATATCTAAATACTCTATTTTATCAGGCTTTATAAAGGTTAAAAACAAGCCAAATCTTTCAGAAAGAGAGACACTTTCATCAATGGCATCGGCTACAAAAACTTCCCCACCCTCTCTTGAAGCATGAGTTTCTTTAATTATATGTCTTCTATTAGTTGTAGCATAAATCAAAACATTTGACGGTCTTGCTGCTAATGAGCCTTCAAGCGAAGCCTTTAACAAGCTATAATTCTTATCATCCTCAGCAAAAGTTAAATCATCAATAAATAAGATAAACTTTTGTGAATATTGCTGAAGTCTTTCATATAAACTGGAAATAAAAACAATCTCATTACAATTTAACTCAATCATCTTAAGCTCTTCAAATTCATTAAGCAAAGCCTTTATTGTAGAAGATTTGCCTGTTCCCCTATCACCATAAAGAAGAGCATTTGCCGCAGGTTTTCCTTCAATAAAATCCTTAGTATTTCTAATAATTTTCTCGCGCTGAAACTCATAATTTTTTAACTCGTTCAAAGTGATTTTATCATGATATTTTACTGGAACAATTTCCCCCTCATTAAGCCTATAAGCCTTAAACCTTGCAAAAAATCCACCTTTTCCATCAAAATGCCTTTGAGTAAAGTATTCAAAATCCCATTCAAATCTACCCATAGGGAAATCTGGAATTGTAATATGAGAATAATCATCAATATTTTCTACAATCATTGTCTTAATCTTATCGCAGCTAAGCAAGCAAAAATCTCTCAATACTTCAAAATCATATTTAAAAGCATTAATTGCATAATCTACAAATTTCATGCTATTAATAGAAGGCACATCAGTATATAGCAATAAATCATGACAATAATTACTCAAGGATTTTTTGGAATGAATAAGCTCAAAATTCAGTGAAGAATAAGCAGATAAAGCCACATCAATATCTTTATCAGAAAGACTATAAATAGCTGATAAAACCTTATCCTCTCTCCAATTTAAAATACACATTGAAGCAATTCTATATCTAAAATCATTTAACAAGCTCATAAATATCCCCTTTATTTTCAGCTAAAATCTGTTTAACAAGCTCTTCAAAATCAGCAAAAACTGTCAAGCTGCTGCACATATTTCTGAATTTTGCCGCACTCTTTATTCCCTTTAAGTAATAAGCTGCTTGCCGCCTTGCCTCCCTCATTCCAATAAGCTCGCCCTTTTCAGCAACAAGCAAAGCAACATGATTTTTCATCATCTCTAGCCTTTCGAATAAACTAGGCTCAGGCAAAGCTTTCTCCCCATTAAAATACCTGCGTATATCCCGAAAAAGCCATGGATTTCCATAAGAGCCTCTTCCAATCATAACTAAATCACAGCCTGTATAGTCATACATTTTTACACAGCTCTCGACACTATCGACATCACCATTAGCTATTACTGGTATAGAAACGCTCTGCTTAACCTTCGCAATGATATCCCAATCAGCATTTCCCGAATACATTTGCATCCTAGTTCTTCCATGAATAGCAATGGCACTAGCACCATTTTCCTCAACTATTTTTGCTATCTCAACAGCGTTTATATTATTATCGTCCCAGCCCTTTCGAATCTTAACTGTAATCGGTATTTTAGTTGATAAAACAGCTGATTTTACAATCTCACCTAGTAATTTGGGAGTTTTCATCAAAGCTGAACCCGAGCCATTTCCAGCAACCTTGGGAACAGGACAACCTGCATTTATATCAATAAAATTGGGATTAAATTTTTCGGCAGTCTTTACTGCAAATGATATATATTGTGGATCATCACCAAAAAGCTGTATCGCCATTGGACGTTCTTCATCACTGACTTCCAAAAGCTTTTTTGTTTTTCTATCGGAAAAAACAAGTCCTTTACTGCTTGCCATTTCTCCGGTAACCATTGCAGCACCTGCTTTTTTAACGATAATTCTATAAGCCTTATCAGCAACAGAAGCCATAGGTGCTAGGCTAGCAGTTTTTTCAATTTTAACTTTACCTATTTTTATATATTCCAATTTATCACCATAATAAATTTTATTCATTATATTTAGACATAATTATATCACAGAATGTTTAATTTTTCAACATAATTTTAATGGAAGTTTTTACATTATGTCCTTTTTTGGAAACATACCAAAACCTTTGTTTTTTCAAAAAAGCTTTTCTTTCCAAAGAAACAAAGGCTTTGTGCTTGTTTGGTTTTCACTTCTCCTAATAAACCTTTACTTTTCTAAAGACTTATACAATTCCCTTTGTACTTTTTTGGCGAAAAAAGTACCAAAAATGCTTGCCCTCCTCATGGTTTCAACTTTTGCCTATAAAATAAAAGCAAAACTTGAAAAGGTCGGAGGGCATTAGCTTTTACTTTGCGAATAGTGGTTTTCTGAATTTGCATTTGCTTATAAGCTGCCAATACTGAATTTTCACCGAATTTAAGCTCACACTCCGTTACTGAAATTGCACGGGTTAGAGTGAGTGATGTGGGGGTTTTTACTTTTTCGAAAAGCAACAAAATTATGATTTTTGCAAAAGTTTTGTGCTTGTTTAATTTTTACTTTTATAAAAATATCCCCTCAGCATTTACCGTTGCTAAGGGGATTATAGAGGAAGAAACAATTTAAAGCTTATCTTATACCATCAACTGATATGCGTTAATCGCCGCACCGATTACGCCTGCTTGTGCATCTTCACTTGCTTTTAAAAATACAATTGAATTTCTGGGATTAGGAAACCGCAAGTTTTCCTTAATTTTATTTATAAAATACTCATATGGAAAGTCATTCATCTGTGTAACTCCACCACCAATAATTACAAGCTCTGGATCTAATATAGTAAATTCAGCAGCACAAGCTATTGCACTATTATTTACAATATCTAGTACATCACTTTCTTTTCTATGCAAGGTAAAAATATCTCTTACATCACATTTATACTTATCTACTGCAAGCTTTGCCAAAATATTTCCACAG
>JAAYSD010000038.1 GCA_012518465.1 Clostridiales bacterium | reverse complement strand
CAGTATTTATGGCTGAACCTATTGCCGACTTTATAGCAGTGACAGCAACGGCAATTTTATTTATATTGCAGTTTAAAAAAGCTATAAATTTACTTAACAGCGATAAATTAAAAATATCATACTAATATATTTCTTAAAAGAAATAACTTTTGCAAAAGTAATCTGAAAACATAATAAAACTAACTGCCACAAGTTAATTCTCGTGGCAGTTAATAATTTTTACAGGAAATTATCCTTTTATTTAGATTAGTAAGGTTCTCAGCATCCGCAGGAAGTCCTTATTATTCCATGTCCACGGGCAATGTTTCCTTTGCAGCTAAATGTTGTTGAAAAACTTGAATTTTATTTATATTCTAAATCAAATACGAGTTCTTTCAGTTCTTTTTAATTTATAAAAATGGGCAAGTCCGATTGGAATTGCCCACTCTTTATACTAATTATGCGATTTTTCTTTCTTGAACTGATTTCTGCAACAAATCGTGTAGGCTTGATGTAAAGATATGTTTTCTAATGTTTTAGTCGTTCAAAGGCTTCATCGTTGGGAAGAGAAGAACATCTCTAATGCTCGCACAATTTGTCAAAAGCATAACAACCCTATCAATACCTATGCCTATGCCTCCGGTAGGCGGCATACCATATTCTAAAGCGTTGATAAAATCCTCATCAATATCATTTGCCTCTTCATCGCCCTGTGCCTTTAGCTTCATTTGTGCTTCAAACCTTTGTCTTTGGTCTATTGGATCATTAAGCTCTGAAAAAGCATTTGCATGCTCCCTGCCAACGATAAAAAGCTCAAATCTTTCTGTAAAGCCTTTATCAGTGGGTTTTTTCTTTGCTAAGGGTGAAATTTCAACAGGATGCTCAGTAACAAAAGTCGGTTGAACTAAATTTTTCTCACAATATTCTTCAAAGAACAGATTTAAAATATCACCTATTTCATGCCTTTGCTCAAACTCAATATGATGCTCTTTAGCTAAGCTTCTAGCTTGCTCAAGAGTTTTTATCTCATTAAAATCAACACCTGAATATTTTTTAACACAATCAAGCATAGTTATACGTTCAAATGGCTTGGAAAAATCAATTTCTACATCACCATAAGATACCTTTTCCGTACCTAAAACCTTTTTGGCTACTGTACGAATAAGATTTTCAGAAAGCTCCATCATTCCGTGAAAATCAGTATATGCTTGATAAAGCTCAAGCAAGGTAAATTCGGGATTATGTCTTACTGAAATTCCTTCATTTCTAAAAACTCGTCCAATCTCATAAACCTTATCGAAACCACCTACTATCAATCGTTTCAAATATAATTCAAGCGAAATCCTTATATGCATTTCCAAATCCAAGGCATTATGATGAGTGTTAAATGGACGTGCCGCAGCACCACCTGCAACAGTTTGCAAAACAGGTGTTTCTACTTCTAAAAAGCCATTATTATCTAAAAAGTTTCTAATTTCTCTAATAATTAATGAACGCTTGACAAATACATCCTTTACCTCGGGATTAGCTATTAAATCAAGGTATCTTTTCCTATACCTTTCCTCTTTATCACGAAGTCCATGCCACTTTTCCGGCAAAGGCAATAAAGCCTTGGACAGCAGCTCAACGCCTTGTGCATGAATGGATATTTCGCCCTTTCTAGTTTTAAATACAAAACCAGAAACGCCTATAATATCACCTAAATCCCATTTTTTAAAAGCAGCAAAAGCTTCTTCACCTATATCATTCATTCTAACGTAAATTTGTATTCTACCACTAGAATCTCTTATATCAATGAAATTTGCCTTTCCCATATCACGCCAGCTTGTTATCCTGCCGGCAATAGATACGGTTTTACCATCAAGCTCTTCAAAATTTTCAACTATATTTTTAGCATATGAATCAACGGGGTAAGCAGTTTTTTCATAGGGGTTCTTACCCTCTTGTATCAACGCTTGCAGCTTTTCTATACGAATACGATTTTGCTCAGACATCTCCTCAAAATCTAAAGCTTCATTATTTAAATTATCTTCAATATTGCTCATTAAACATCCTCCACAACTACTTTGTAATATCAATTATCTCAAATTTTTGAATACCTCCGGGAGTTTCAAACTCAACAACAGAACCAACTGCATGTCCAAGCAATGCTGCCCCCATAGGTGATTCATCAGAAATTTTACCTTTTTTTACATCCACTTCTTGAGAGCCTACAATGTGCAGCTTCATCAAAGCGCCGGTCTTTAAGTTTTTAACATCTAACTTGTTACCAACATTGACCACCTCGGTAGAAAGCTCATCTTCATCTAAAATTTTCACATTCATCAAGGTTTGTTCTATTTCAGCAATCTGTGCTTCTATCAAGCCTTGCTCATTCTTAGCCTCATCATATTCACTATTTTCTGATAAATCGCCAAATGATAATGCCGTCTTAATTTTTTCAGACACTTCCTTACGCCTTACAGTTTTTAATACCTCAAGCTCATGTTCTAGCTTTTTTAATCCATCTTCTGTTAAAATAGTTTGCTTAGCCATATATTTAATCCTTCCTTATTAAAGTATTTTTTTAATTCAACAATAAACTAACAGCTTTAGAAAGCTGAGTATCAGTGCTTTCATCAAGAGTGCCTATTTTACTTTCAAGACCAGCGGGCAAGCTGACTAAAAAGTCGGGTTTAACTCCACTTTTATTAAAAGTAGATTCACTAATACTGATTTCAGATACTGGAATTCTTATTGCAGTAGAATCTTTAAAGGTGAAAACCTTCATCTGCAAGCCATTCCCCTTAGTAGTTGAGCCAATAATATTTGCTTCTCGCCCATGCTTTAATGAAAGGGCAAATACCTCACCACAATAAGAAGTACCCGAATCAACAAGAACAGCTGTATTACCTTGTAAATATTCAGTATTTTCCACTTTAATTATATCAGTTGATTTGTTTTCACTTATTCCTGAAATAACAAAATCAGAAGGCAAAAGCTGATTTAAAACACCTTGTAATGCAGAAAGTTCTCCCTCAAAGGTTTGCCTTACATCGAAAATAAAGCTCTCCGCCCCTTGTTCTTTTAAGGATTTTAAGGAGGAGCTTAATTGTTCGGCAGTGGTATCATTAAAGGCTCTAATCCTAATATATCCTACCTTTTCAGATAACAACTTATTATACACTGAAGTGATATTAATTCTTTGGTGAACCAAGTCGAAAATCATTGCCTCACCATTTCGAATTATTTTAATGTTGACTTTTGAGCCTTCAGCACCTGTCATCAAAGATCGTGCCGAAGTGATAGACATATTCTTAGTTGATTCAGCATTAATTTCTGTTATTACGTCGCCGACCTTAAGCTCATTAGCACTTGCCGCAGAATTATTGTATACAGCCGTTATTTCAAAATATCCGCTGCTTTCATTTGCTATTTCAACACCTGCACCTATAAGCACACCTTGTGTTTTCATTTGATAAAAATAATAATCTTGAGAAGTCATATACTGAGATAAATTATCATCTAAACCATTAATAAAGCCATCAGCAATTTCTCTTATAATATCATCTTCATTCAACTCGCCAAAATAATTCGCCCTTAAAACAAGGTCAATGTCATTAACCTTGCTTTGAATCTTTTCTCTCTCTTCAATGCCTGTTACCTTTGAGCTAATATCTGTTTTAAAAATAGCCCAAGAAATAACAAACGTTATAGCACAGCTAATAGCAATTAAGCTGATAGCTACACCTAAGGAAATTCTTTTGTTCATAAAAAATCCTTTCGGGAATTAATATAAAAAATTAATTCCCTAAAAATTATATATTTATTAATATGCGTAAATAAATTTAATATGAGGATAATAGCTAATCGGCTCAGTAGGCACATTGTTTTTTCTGATTTCAAAATGAAGGTGAGGTCCTGTTGATAATCCTGTGCTTCCGACTCTGCCCAAAGCATCTCCCCTTTTCACACGCTGCCCCTCAGAAACTACTGCTGAGCCCGTCTGCATATGTGCATAGAATGTTGTATATCCGCCACCATGGTCTACTGTCACATATGTACCATATCCACCGCCATAGCCATATTGATTTACTAGAATAACTACACCGTCATTAGCAGAAACGATTGTTTTTCCATTAATCGCTTCACCCTGTGCATTTCTTCCGGCAATATCATTGCCCTTATGATTTGGATTAGGTGCAAAATCACGCCTTCCAAAAGGTGAGGTGATTGTGTAATATCCGGGCATTGGCCAGCCCCACTCTCCACCTTCAAACTCGGTATCCTTTCGTGATTTTTCTTCTATAAGCTTAGTGATCAATGCTTCCATTTCTTCAATCTGCTTTTGTGTGGCTTTCTTTTTATTTTGTGATTGGGCTTTTGCATATTCAGCATCATCTACAAGACTACCATACTTATTTAAATCCTTTTGATATTGAGCAGTTTGTTCTCTTTCCTTGGAAACAAGTGACTCATACTTTTTCAAATCCTCTTCAAGTGCCTGCCTTTGCTCCTCAAGTACCTGCTTTTCACCTTCAAGCACTTGTTTATCATTTTCAAGATTCTCAATATTTTCTTTTAAATCGGTCATAAACTGTACGTTCTGCTCTGTTATATTTTCAGTAAACTTATAATTAAGCATCATACTGAAAAAATCACCAGAACCCATTAAAACATTTATAAAATCATCATTTCCCGATATGTACAGCGCTCTTATCTTCTCAGCGAAAAGGACTAAATTTTCATCTATTTCTGTTTGAGTATCAGCTATTTCTGTTTCTTTTTGCTTAATCTGATTTTCTTTTTCAGTGATTTCAGCTTGCTTTGTTTTAATTTGCGAATCTAAGTTTCCAAGCTGACTAGAATAATCATCGATAATTTGTTCAGATAATAGGAGCTTTTGCATTACTGCCTCTTGAAGCTTTTTTGCATTTTCTAAATCATCTTTATATTTTTCAATATCACTTTCATATTGCTCAAGCTGTTTTTTCCCTTGCTCAATTTTCTTTTCAAGGTCTGTCACTTCATCAGCAAAGGCAATATTACCAGTATAAAAGCCAAAGCACATCACAAGAGCTAAAACCGATGAAACCATAGCTAAAGCCTTTTTTCTGAAGGTTTTCTTAAATAATGACATAAGATACATCCTTTCGCATCAGACTTTCAAATGCTTACCCATAGAAATCATTGTACCAAAAGCACTTAAAGCAGCACCAAAGCCACAGTATAGAAGTAAAACAACTAAGCTTATTTCATTAAACTGTATGTTATCATGTATACCAAACGCTGTAAACAAGGCAGTGTTGCTATTAAACAAATCCATTACCGAGTTATACGACAATTTAGTGAGCAGCCAACATATAACGCCAGCAATTAATCCTATAATCATGCCCTCTACAAAAAAAGGCGTCCTTATAAAAGTATTAGTTGCACCTACGTATTTCATAATATTAATTTCCTTGCGACGAATAAAGACGCTAGTTCTTACAGCATTAGAAATAATTATCAATGATACCACAATCAGCGCAAATAATACAAATCCGAATATGATCATCAGAGTGGCACGCATATTTACTAAAAACCTTGCAAATTCATATGGTGCATTTACTGTTTCCACATC
This sequence comes from Clostridiales bacterium, assembly GCA_012518465.1. GTDB lineage: Bacteria > Bacillota > Clostridia > Oscillospirales > Ruminococcaceae > JAAYSD01. The sequence continues at coordinate 3,880 of JAAYSD010000038.1, read as the reverse complement.
GTTAAAGGTAGAAATATTATCGACAGTATTAGAAATCAAAGAAATATCATCTAGCTTAATAATAAATGATTCCGGCATCGGATTTTCAAAAAGCTTATCAAAAATAACAGAATAGTCCTTATCATATCTTTGCTTAAATTCTTCCAAAGCTTCATCACTGGAGCGGTATTTAACTTCACGAACATTAGGAGTCTGCTTTAATTTTTCATGAAGAGTGTTTATTTGTTCCTCGGCAACGCCTTTATCCATGAAAACAACTACATCATTTAGCTCTTCAATATTAGAAATAATTATATTAAGATTCATCATAGCTAATGATGATATACCGGTCAAAAGCATAGAAACTAAAATAATACAAAAACTAGCAAAAGACATCAGCTTATTTTTCCAGATAGAACCAAAGCCTTGTTTAACAAGATAGGTAAAATTACTCCACTTCATCGCTGCCTCCAATTAACTCATCGAAAGAAATTTGCCCTCTCTTTAAATTGATAATTCTTCCGCCAAAGTATTTTACAAGGTCGTGCTGATGAGTAACCATCACTACTGTTGTGCCTTGATCATTAATAGTTTTAAGCATATCCACAATTTCATATGAAAGCTCAGGGTCAATATTTCCAGTCGGCTCATCAGCTATTAATAAGGGAGGGTCATTAGCCAATGCTCGTGCTAATGCTACTCTTTGCTGTTCTCCACCTGAAAGCTGGTGAGGATAAGCCTTTGCTCTGTCAGCTAAATTTACTAAGCTAAGTAAATACGGTACTCTTTGACGTATATATTTTTTTGATCTATTTGTAACTCTCAGTACAAACGCTATATTGTCATAAACAGTTAAATCTGGAATTAGCCTAAAGTCTTGAAAAACAACGCCGATTGTCCTTCTAAAATGTGCAATTTTTTTGCCCTTAAGCTTAGAAAGATTATATCCATTTACAAACACTCTACCCTCATTGGGAATAATTTCCCTGAGCATAAGCTTCATAAGAGTACTTTTACCCGCACCGCTATTTCCAACGATAAAGACAAATTCTCCGTCATCTATCCTCAGATTGACATCATTTAATGCAGCTATTCCACCTGAATAACGCACTTTTATATTCTTCATTTCAATCATGGAAAAACCTCGTATCATATAAGTCAAAAGTCACAAAAGTCACATTTTTTAATTATAATAGCATACAAGAAAATCAGGAGTAGGAAACTACCCCTAAATAATTCTAAAAATCAAATAACCATGCTAAGCAGTATTATTTAAAACTTAACAGGGTCAGCAGATAGATATTTTTTTACCATTAGTGCTATTTTAAAGATAATAGCATGATCAAATTCCCTCAAATCAAGGCCGGTAAGCTTTTTAATTTTATCAAGTCTATAAACCAAAGTATTTCTGTGTACAAAAAGCTTTCTTGAAGTTTCTGAAACATTAAGATTATTTTCAAAAAATCTTTGAATTGTAAATAAAGTTTCGTGGTCAAGCGATTCAATTGAGCCTTTTTTAAATACTTCCTTTAAAAAGGTTTCGCACAAAGTAGTAGGAAGGTGATAAATAAGCCTTGCAATACCTAGATTATCATAGCTGACTATGGACTTTTCAGTATCAAATACCTTACCCACCTCAAGAGCTATCTGAGCTTCTTTAAAAGAACGTGCAAGATCCTTCACTCCAATAACAGGACTACCTATACCTACATTAACCTTTGTGAAAAATTCAGTTGACAGTGTATCCGATATTGAACGAGCAAGTTTTTCTAAATCCTTTACATCTATATTATGCTTTATTTCTTTAACAAGAACGATTTCACTCTCAGAAATATTAAAAACAAAGTCCTTATTTTTATCAGGAAATAAGTTTTGTATAACATCGTATGCAGAAACATCATTAGCCGAAACAATGCTTATTAAAAATACAACTCTATTTATTTCAGCATTAAAATGCAGTTCCCTTGCCTTTATACTTATATCTCCGGGCAAAACATTATCAAGAATAATATTCTTAATAAAATTGTTCCTATCATATTTTTCATCATAGTACTGCTTAATACTAGAAAGAGAAATAGCTAAAATAGAAGCATATTTGCCAGCAACCTCATCAGCTCCCTCTACAAAAACAGCATAATCAGGCTTAGAATGAATCCCAAAAGGCTTGTACGTAAATCCCTCACGAATAAAAATATCATGAGATTCACCCAAATCAATAGCGAAAAACTCACTGCTAGTACCAATGCGTGAAAGCTCACTGCATGCTATGATATTAGAATTATCATCAATTACGCCAATAACTCTTCCTATTGTATCTCTCATTTGGTGTACAACACCTTGGAACAACCTATTTGACATTTTATTACCCCTTTTGATATTATTTTATAAAATCTTACAAAGGTTTTTGAATACAATATCTATTTTACTAGAAAAAAAGAAAAAAATCAAGTCCTTTTTTAGATAAAATGTAAAAAAAACAATGAAAATAGCATAAAACTTGCAAAAAAATATTAAAAGTGATATAATATTTTTAATGTATATAATATAAATTAAGTTATTTTACAATAATATAAAATATCTTTTTAATATTATTAAAATTATTATATAAAATAAATGAAAAGGATAGGAAAATGACTGATTTTTTTAGTTGGTATTTATATTATAGTTTACGAATGTGATTGTTTTATGAAATTTTTCGACAATTTTAAAATGTAAATTATGCTAATATTTATAAAAGATTTAAGGAGCTTATAATGCAAAAATTTTATATAACAACACCTATTTATTACCCTTCAGGAAACCCTCATATTGGACATTGTTATACCACGGTGGCTTGTGATACCGTTGCACGTTACAAGCGTGCAAGAGGATATGATGTAATGTTTTTAACAGGTACTGATGAGCATGGTCAAAAAATTGAAACCAAGGCTAAAGAAGATGGAATAACGCCAAAGGAATATGTAGATAAAATAGTGGCTAATTTTAAAGAGCTTTGGTCCTTTATGAATATTTCTTATGACAGATTTATAAGAACTACTGATGATTATCACAAAGAAAGTATACAAAAGATATTTAAAAATCTTTTTGACAAGGGATATATATATAAGGGTGAGTATAAAGGAAAGTATTGCACTCCCTGTGAAAGCTTTTGGACTGAAAGCCAGCTTATCGATGGAAAATGTCCCGACTGCGGCAGAGATGTATACGAAACAACTGAGGAGGCATATTTTTTCAAGCTTTCTGACTTTTCCGAAAGAATTGAAAAGCTATTGACTCAAACAGATTTTTTACAACCTAAATCTCGTGTAAACGAAATGGTAAATAACTTTATTAAGCCAGGTCTTGAGGACTTATGCGTTTCAAGGACTAGCTTTAAATGGGGTATACCTGTTAGCTTTGATGAAAAGCACGTTGTATATGTATGGGTAGATGCACTTTCTAACTATATCACAGCTTTAGGCTATGAAAACAGCAGATATAATGACTTTGAAAAATACTGGCCTGCTGATGTGCATTTTATGGCAAAGGAAATTGTGCGTTTTCACTCAATTATTTGGCCAGCCTTATTAATGGCATTAGATTTACCTGTTCCCAAAAATGTATATGGGCATGGGTGGATTAATTTCGATGGAAAGAAAATGGGAAAATCAACCGGTAATGTTGTAGACCCTTTTATTCTGGGTAAACGATATGGTGTCGATGCTGTTCGTTATCATATTATGAGAGAAATGCCCTTTGGCGGGGATAGTAATTTTTCTAATGAAATTATGATTAATCGTATGAACAGCGACTTATCCAATGACCTTGGAAACCTTGTTTCGAGAACTGTCGCAATGGTGGAAAAATACTTTGACGGCAAGCTTTCCAGAGAACGAGAAAATGGCGAATATGATGAAGAGCT
>JAAYSD010000037.1 GCA_012518465.1 Clostridiales bacterium | reverse complement strand
GAGAATATATATAAGAGGAATTAGCAAAAATACTTTTCTCAGTAAAGCTAAAAAGAGTGAGGTTTTTGCATTACCAATAGCAATAAAAGTCTGTTGACAAGCTATCTGTATTCCCATAAGAGCGCTTGTAGCTATATAAATTCTTAAATACTTAGCTGCGTATTCTATTAATTGTGTATCAGCTATAAATATTCTAGCGAAAATATTTGGGAATAGCTCAATAGCAAGCCAAAGAGCTGCTGAAAAAATTATCGAAGCTTTAAGCAGTGCCATAAAAGCTGACTTTACACGCTTACTATTTCTCGCCCCAAAGTTATAGCTAATAATTGGTTGTGCACCCTGTGAAAGTCCCATAAGTGGTAAAAGAGTGAATTGCATAACAGTACTTAAAATTGTCATAGCACCAACAGCTAAATCACTGCCATATTTTTGCAAGGAGGTATTGAATGTAATCATCAGTATCGATTCAGTACCTTGCATAATGAAAGGAGCTAGTCCAAGTGCTAAGCATGGTAATATAACGGGCATAACCGGTCGCATATGTTTGAGGCGTAAACGCAAATATGTTTTCTTTCCCTTGAGAAATAGTACTACCCATATAGCTGATACTGCTTAAGTTCATTATTATTATATAGAAAAAGAAAAACATCTCTTTCGTTTGACTTTAAATTATACTTTTCTTGTATTTATATAAAGCATGAGTTATACCATTTTGTAACCTTCCACGTCATATTTAAGTATGGAAGATAAAGTCTTATCTTGTTTTTATCCATAAAATTACCTCTGCTATAATAGTTCATTATTGAACTATTATAGCACTATTTTTTTATATAATTCAAGTGTTATTTTAAAAAATTAATATTTAGTTAAAAATCAATTGATTAATACTTCCAAATGTGATAAAATAAATGTAAGTCGCCTACATTGTCAATGACAAGAATATTAAAGCACTTAAAACCATTGTAAAACGATATTGTGAATAAGTGTAGGCTTTAGGATAGAAAGCTCTATTATTAAATGTCCTGTAAATGATACACTTCCTTTGTTATAATATAGTAAAGATATTAGAAACAACAAATTAGGAGGTGCATTATGGATAACAGTTATTTCGTGACAATTACAGGAATTAATCATTATTATGGTAAAAAGCCTTTTGAAATAGGACGTGTGATAAAGCTTATTAAAGAGCCTGATAATGAATATGACAGCGAGGCTATATTTGCTTTTTTACCATTTATAGACAAAATAGGATATGTAGCAAATAGCACCTATACTGTTTATGATGGTACAATCAGTGCAGGGCGTCTTTATGATAAAATTGAAAATTATACATATGGAAAGGTAATGTTTGTCACACGTTCATCAGCTATTGTTCTTGTACTTGATAAAGATGATGTAGAGGAAATTGAAGATACTGGCGATGAATCACTTCCTGCACCTAGTAAGGTTATTGACGCCGAAAATAAATCAACAAGTACAAAAAAGCTTAAAAAACCAATAGGATTTAAAGGATAGTAAGATGAAAACTTTTCTATAAAACACAGAGGTGGCTATGTCTGAAAATGTAAAAAATTCTAACCAGCGTTTAAAACTTCTTTACTTATATAAAATACTTTTAGAACGCTCAGATGAGGAACATTCAATCACAATGCCAGAAATTATTTCTCAGCTAAAGCTTTATGGAATAAGTGCAGGGCGAAAGGCTTTATACGAGGATATCGAGGCGTTAAAGCTTTATGGGCTAGATATTATTTGTAGTCGTGGTTCAAATGCGGGGTATAAAGTAGTTAGCAGAGAATTTGAGCTGCCCGAGCTAAAGCTTTTAGCTGATGCTGTTTGTTCTTCACGCTTTCTTACAGAAAAGAAGTCTGCTGAGCTTTTAAAAAAGTTAGAAAAATTAACCAGCATATATGAGGCTAAACAAATTCAGAGGCAGGTTTTTATTGCTGACCGTGTTAAGGCGATTAATGAGCTTATTTATATTAATGTTGATGCTATTCATCGTGCAATAGCTGAAAGAAAAAAGATTGCATTTAAATATTTTGACTATGATTTGAGAAAGAAAAAAAGGTATCGTGACGGAATTAGAACTTGCTCACCATATGCTTTAACTTGGGAAGATGAGCGTTATTACCTTGTTGCTTATTATGAAAAGTATGACAGTATATCAAATTTTCGTGTTGATAGAATGGAAAATGTGATTGTTCTTGATGAGCCTGCACAAAAATATCCTCATGGATTTAAGCTTTCTGCTTATCTTAATTCAACATTTTCAATGTTTAGTGGTGAGGCTGAAGAGGTTAAGCTGCGTTTTGATAAATCGCTTATAAATGCTGTAATTGATAGATTTGGCACAGATATCTGGATATCTGATGATGGCGATAATAGCTTTACCGTAAGAGTGCAAATAAAAACAGAACAGCCCAAGCCTTTTTTCGGCTGGCTGTTCCAATTTGGTACAAAGGTACAAATTATTGAACCACATATATTAAAAGAACAATATAAAAAACAGATTAGAGATGTGTTGGATATGGGGTAGGGGAAGTGTCATATATCTTTCTTTTTAAATATTCTTACAGATATTAAATAAATTATATAGATAAAAATAATTAATGAAATAGGGATAATAAATTTTAACCCTAATATAAACTCTTGCGATATTTCAAAGTTTTCTTTTAATATACCTGTGATTAATACAATTACCGCCATAGGAATACCTAATACAAAAAATCTCATTATTCTTGTTTTTTCTACTCCGAATTTTAATAATAATGGTATAAGAATCGTGTTTAATGAAACTCCTATTAAAGTCGCAAAAATCAAAGAAAATATTACTGAGCTTGCATTTATGGAGATATTTGAGTTTATTAAGCTTGCAATAAATGAAGTTATTACACCTATTGCAGCACCCATTGTTGACATAATTATTGTAAATAAAAATTTACTACAAATATATTGTTTTCTTGAAATAGGCATAGTTTGTGCAAATCTAGTCCATTTCCTTTGTTCATCATATGCAAATGTAGTCATAACTGTACTTCCAGTAATCAATGCTGAAAAAATTGATTGATAGATTATAGTATTGCTTTCATTAAATGAAAAAGAAAAGGCAATTACTATTATTAATAATAAAACTATATGTTTTTTTATTAAATAGAAATCTTTTAAAATTAAACCCTTCATTTATCTGTTTCCTTTCACTAATAATAACATTATCTCATCAATTTTAGGATTATCAAAAATCAATTTCGGATATTTATTTTGCAGCTTTTTTTTATTTTTTACTAATACTGAATATTGCATTGTTTCTTTTTTAAATGAAATAATCTCTTGCTTAGATATTTGTTCAAAGTCATCCTTACCACAACGAATTATAGAATAATCATAAATTAAATTATCCTTGCTTTCTGTCATTAGAATTTTGCCTTGGTGTATAAAAGTAATATAATCTGCTATTTTTTCTAAGTCGCTAGTTATATGAGATGAGAGAAAAATTGAATTATTAGGATTTTGCACAAAATCTAAAAAAACATCTAGTATATCATCACGTACAATGGGATCAAGTCCACTTGTCGGCTCATCCATTATTAATAGCTTAGCATTATGTGATAGTGCTACGGCTATATTCAATTTCATTTGCATACCTCGTGAAAAATCCTTTACAGGTTTCCCAAGAGGAAGTGAAAATCTCTTACAATAACTTGCAAAAATTGAATTATCCCAATTTTTATATATTTTTATACAAATTTTTGATATTTGTTCTGCTGTTAAAATCTCCGGAAATTGCAGTTCATCAAAAACAACTCCAATATCCTCCTTTTTATAAATAGGAAAATTATGAGCAGGAATGTTAAATATCTTTATATTACCACTATCTGATTGTATCAAATCTAAAATAGCACTTATTGTTGTACTTTTTCCGGCGCCATTTTCTCCTACAAAACCCATTATAGTACCTGCCTTGACATTAAAGCTTACATCCTTGAGCTGAAAGTCAGTATAGCTTTTGCTAATGTTATTAATTTCAATTACATTCATATATTTTCATTCCTTTCATAAAATAACTTTAAAATTGATTGAAGTACATCAAGCGATATAGCAGAACGTTTTGCTATTTCAACAGCATTTTCTAAGCTTTCTTCAATTTGACGCTGCGCTTCTTCTTGTAGTATTGCTTTGTCAATCATTGCAACAACCGTACCACGACCTATGGTAGTTTCTATAAAGCCATCTCTTTGTAAATCCTCATATGCCCGCTGCACTGTAATGACACTTATATGAAGCATTTTAGCAAGTGCCCTCATTGAAGGTAAGCTATCACCTGATTTTATTTCTCCTTCCATTATTTTTGCTTTTATTTGATTAGTAATTTGTTCATAAATAGGTTGCCCTGTGTTTGCAGCTATTAATATTTCCACATTTACCTCCAAAGTGATAATGAACTTATGCAATAAGTACATTATATACACTGATTTTAATTTTGTCAAGTAAAATCAGAATTAATTTAAAAAAATATGATAAAAACCTTGCTTATTTAAGCAAGGTTTTTAAAAATTATAATATTTGGTTAGAAATTATTAGCTTTTTCTTCAATTTCATCAAAAAGCTTTTTAATCAGATTTTTGACTTCATCTTCAGCAGAATCAACGCTAGCATTAATACTTATCTGTTTATCTCGGGTAACTATTTCAACAATTCCTTTCTCAAGATTTCTAGGACTGACAATAACTCTAATTGGTGAGCCTATTAAATCAGCATCGGAAAACATAACTCCTGCTCTCACATCTCTATCATCATAAATGACTTCAATTCCACTTGCTTGCAGTGAATTATATAAATTATCGGCTATGGCTTTAGCATTTTTATCATCAGCACGAACACAGCAAAGATGAACCTGCCATGGAGCTATTGAAATAGGCCATATAGGACCGAATTTATCGTGCTTTTCTTCAATAACAGATGCTGCAAGTCTGCCGACTCCTATACCATAGCACCCCATAATAGGATATTGACTTTGCCCATTTTTATCTAGATATTGCATATTCATAGATTTTGTGTATTTTGTGCCAAGCTGAAATATGTTTCCAACCTCAATTCCTCTCTTGATACTAATAGAATTTTCGTTGCAGCTAGGGCAAATGCCACCATCTATAATTTTTGCAAAATCATTAAATTGAGGCTCTTCAATATCTCTGCCAAAGTTTAATCCGGTATAGTGATAATCAATTTTATTAGCACCGGCTACTATATTTTTCACGCCCTTTAGGGAAGAATCGAATAAAACTGTGTATTTTCCATTTAATTTTAAATCCTTAGGACCAATAAATCCGGCAGTTATACCTGACTCTTCATCAATTAATGCAGGGTGAATATTATCTTTTATAAAGTTTTTTACCTTAGTTTCATTTACCTCAATATCGCCTCTTGTAAATATAATTACAAAAGAATTATCAGAATCTTTTTGATAAACAACAGCTTTACATGAACTTTCAACAGGCTTTTTTAAATAATTGCACACATCTTCAATAGTTTTTTGGTCTGGGGTTTTTACTAGCTCAAGGTTTTTAAGCTGTTCATCACTATTGTTTACAATAATTGACTTAGCAGCCTCCATATTAGCTCTGTATCCACATTTTTCACAAACAGCAATGCTATCCTCACCAATAGGAGTAAGCAGCATAAATTCATGCGAAAGGCTACCACCCATCATACCAGAATCTGACTCTACACTTATAACTTCAGGAATACCTGCACGTGCGAATATCCTTTGATAAGCTTTAAAGCATTTATCATAATAATCTTGAAGATCCTCCTGAGATGTATGGAAAGAATAAGCATCCTTCATATTAAATTCACGCACACGGATAAGTCCACCTCTTGAACGTGCCTCATCTCTAAACTTTGTCTGAATTTGATATAGCATAAATGGATATCTATTATAGCTATGACCATATTCACGCACTAGGTGAACGCAAGCCTCTTCATGCGTCATACCCAAAACCATTTGAGAATTATTTCTGTCTTTAAAACGTAAAAGCTCACTACCGACGCTTTCAAATCTTCCTGATTCTTCCCAAAGACTTGCCGGTAAAACAACAGGGAAAAGTACCTCTTGACCGTCGATTTTATCCATTTCTTCCCGAATGATATTTTCAATTTTTTTGCTAACACGTTTTAAAGCAGGGTATTGGCTGTAAATTCCATTTGCCACTGCTTTTATATATCCACCACGAACCATAAAAGCATGGCTGTCAATCACACATTCCGAAGGACGCTCCTTAAACCTATCGGAAATCAGCTTATCAAGTTTCATATTAATCCTCCTAAAATAAAAATCACCCTGCATAATACAGGGTGAAATGATTTCTAAATTCCACGGTACCACCTGAATTTAGCGACTAAACGCTAACCTCATTATCCTTTAACGGGGGAAACCGTCCATACTCATCGTATGAAAGCTCAAGGGTGGGACAAGTCAATGATTCATAAAAGCTTACACCAACCGCTTTCTCTCTAAAAATCATCAAAGAAATGCATATCCCCGTCATCGCTTGCTATTAATTTTATTATACTAATAAATTTAAAAAAGTCAAGTACAATTAGTCTTGTCTATCGATTTGATTATTTACATTATATGCAAGGGTGAGTAAACTATCGCTTAAATGCACATTTTCAACAATAATATCATCAAATTCCAGATTTATATCATAGTGAGAAAAGTTCCAAAAGGCTTTAACATTAAGGTCAATTAAATTTTGAACAATTTCCTTTGCACTATCCCTAGGAATACATAAAATAGCAATATCAGGCTTTTCTTTTAAGCAAAAGTTTTTTAAATTATTGATATGGCTTATAGGCAGGTTAGCAATCTGTAAATTTTCAATAGCAAGATTATTATCAAAGATACCTATAAGCTTGCAACCATTTTTTTCAAAATCTAGGTGCATTGTAATTGCTCTTCCTAAATTACCAGCACCAATTAAAATTGCCTTTAGCTGCTTATCAATACCTATAATTTTTGCTATTTCATCTCTCAGTGCCTCAACATTGTATCCATAACCCTGCTGACCAAAACCTCCAAAACAATTTAAGTCCTGTCTGATTTGTGAGGCAGTGACACGCATTCTTTCAGATAGCTCTCTTGAGGAAATTTTAGTGACATTCTGCTTTAATAATTGCCCTAAAAAGCGATAATAGCGGGGTAACCGTCTAATAACAGAATTTGAAATATTGTTGCTTTTATACAATTATATCACCCCTTATTTTGTATTTGTGAATTTATACAAGATTTTTCAATCTGTTGTTTACTTCAATTAGAAAGGTTTCAGTGTCAACCTTTTTCTTATTTGAAAGCGTAGAAAGTGCTGTTAAATCACCGGTCATAATCCCATCTTCAATAGTAGTAATTGTAGCCTTTTCCAGCTTTTCAGCGAAATTAACAAGCTCTTGATTATTATCAAGCTCGCCACGTTTTCTTAAAGCGCCACTCCATGCAAAAATTGTGGCAACTGAGTTTGTAGAGGTGCTTTCGCCCTTAAGATGCTTGTAATAATGGCGTTGAACCGTACCATGAGCAGCCTCGTACTCATAAACACCACTAGGAGAAACAAGTACCGAGGTCATCATAGCTAGGCTGCCATATGCAGTAGCTACCATATCGCTCATTACATCTCCGTCATAGTTTTTACAAGCCCAAATAAATCCACCCTCAGAACGAATAACTCTAGCCACAGCATCATCTATCAAGGTATAAAAATATTCTATCCCTGCTGATTTAAACTTTTCATCATATTCAGCGTCGTATATTTCTTGGAAAATATCTTTAAAGGTATGGTCATATTGTTTAGAAATAGTATCCTTTGTAGAAAACCATATATCCTGCTTAGTATCAAGAGCGTAATTAAAACAAGCACGTGCAAAGCTGGAAATACTTTCCTTAGTGTTATGAACTCCTTGGATAATACCGTCAGTATTTTCAAAATTGTGAATGGTTGAGCGTGTTTCTTTACCATTCTTATCAGTGATTACAAGCTCAGCCTTTGTGCCTTTTTCCACTTTCATTTCGGTGTTTTTATAGATATCTCCATAAGCATGACGAGCTATTGTAATAGGCTTTGTCCATGTTGGAATATAAGGATTTATACCTTTCACTAAAATAGGACTTCTAAATACTGTTCCATCTAAAATTGCACGGATTGTACCATTGGGAGATTTCCACATTTCTTTTAGATTGTACTCAGGCATTCTTGCTGCATTAGGTGTAATTGTAGCACATTTTACTGCAACACCATATTTTAAAGTAGCATTTGCACTATCAATAGTTACCTTATCATTTGTTTCATTTCTATGCACAAGTCCTAAGTCATAGTATTCAGTATTTAAATCAACATATGGCAGTAGAAGAATATCCTTTATCTTTTGCCATATGATTCTTGTCATTTCATCTCCGTCCATTTCAACTAAAGGTGTAGACATCTTAATCTTATTTTCCATAGACACTCCTTATTACATTAATTTTATTAGTTTTATTATTATTAAATGCAGTGGGTAATAAATGTAGAAAAACCATTTTCCAAAATGATTTTTTGTTCCTTTCTTACCGTTATAGAGCATAAGAAAGGGAATTGAAAGTAAAACAGCAAATTGAAACAGGTTAAAATACCATATTTCATTATTTATTATAGCAGAAATTACAGCACTTAACCCCCACGAAAATCCTACAACTGCAAAATTAAAAATTTGAAGCTTTTTATTGTAGTGACCAATATGAAAAGCGAGAATAAATAGTAATCCAAAAATAGACCAATCACCATATGTACTTAAAAATATTAGACCTATTAAAATTATAGCTTTTAAAATGCTATTTAACTTAGAATCATATATTTTCAGTGATATTAAACCTAAAAGCAAGGTGAATATCATGCTTAAATTTTCAATAGGGAATAGCTTTCCACTAATAAAAAAAGTATATGCGAAAGCTGAAATAATGGTAAAAGCACCTAATCTAAGCAGATAATTACTAAAGCTCTTTGTATGGTGATAGCCTTCTACTAAAAGAAAGCAAATAATAGGGGAGGTGAGTCTGCCAATGATATGCATTGCTTGTCCGATAGGGGAAATAACACTTACAAATAACCATGCAAAATGGTCAAGAGTCATCGCTATAATAGCAATGATTTTTAGCTGATTAGCAGTTAGACCGTTTTTAATAGGCAGAAATTTTCCCATATCACTACCATTTTCTAAGCCTTGGATTTAATCAAATTGATTAATCCACCTAATAAAATCATATCTCTAGCTCTTGGAGAAAGATTAGCCTCAGCCTTAATCACTTCACCAGTGGTTTTATTTATGATTTCTACTATACCATCGGATTTCACAATTTGCTTGATATTAGGAAGTTCTAATGCATCGCCTTGGTTTATTTTATCATAGTCGCTCTCATTAATAAATGTAAGTGGCAGAATACCATTGTTTATCAAATTAGAACGGTGAATCCTTGCAAATGACTTTGCTATCACAGCCTTTACTCCTAAATAAAGAGGTGCAAGAGCCGCATGCTCTCTCGATGAGCCTTGCCCATAGTTTGAGCCGCCGACAACAATGCTTCTTTCTAAATCCTTAGCTCTTTTTGCGAAATCAGAATCACATACTTCAAAACAATATTCCGATATAGCAGGAATGTTGGAACGCAATGGTAAAATCTTAGCTCCCGCCGGCATAATATGGTCGGTTGTAATGTTATCACCAACTTTGAGAGAAACCTCAGCAGTGATTTCATCACCTAATTCTACATTTAATGGGAATGGTTTAATATTAGGACCACGAACAACCTCAACCTCATCTGATTTTTCAGCTGAAACGGGTGGAGTAATCATATTATCGTTTATTAAAAACTTTTCAGGCATAATGTATTTTGGCATATCTCCCATAACTCTGGGGTCTGAGAAAAAGCCATTAATAGCAGATACAGCAGCTGTTTCTGGTGATACTAAGTAAACCTGAGCATCACGTGTACCACTCCTGCCTAGGAAGTTTCTATTAAATGTACGCAGTGAAATACCTCCGCTATTTGGCGCTTGCCCCATTCCGATACAAGGGCCGCAAGCACTCTCAAGTATTCTTGCGCCGGCATCGATTATATCAAATAATGCACCGCTTTGTGCCATCATATTATATACCTGTTTAGAGCCGGGAGTAATAGTCAAGCTAACATCGGGGTGAACAGTTTTCCCTTTGAGAATATGCGCAACCTTTAACATATCTTGAAATGAAGAGTTAGTGCATGAGCCTATACACACCTGATCGATTTTAATTGCACCAATTTCATCAACTCTTTTAATATTATCGGGGCTATGAGGACAAGCAGCAAGAGGAACAAGCTCGCTTAAGTTAATATCAATAACTCTGTCGTAAAGTGCATCTTCATCAGGTAGAACATAGGAAAAATCCTCTTCTCTTCCTTGAGCTTTTAAAAATTGTAAAGTAACCTCATCAGAGGGGAAGATAGAGGTAGTAGCACCAAGCTCAGCGCCCATATTTGTAATTGTGGAACGCTCAGGAACGGAAAGTGTCTTTACACCTTCACCAGTGTATTCAATGATTTTACCGACGCCGCCTTTAACGGTAAGAATTTCAAGTACCTTTAAAATAACATCTTTAGCAGAAACCCAGTCACTAAGCTTCCCTGAAAGCCTAACATTAACCACTTCAGGTACGGGGATATAATAAGCCCCCCCACCCATAGCGACAGCTACATCAAGACCTCCTGCACCGATAGCTATCATGCCTAACCCACCACAGGTAGGAGTATGGCTGTCAGAGCCAATTAAAGTTTTACCCGGTTTTCCAAAACGCTCAAGGTGTACCTGGTGACAAATACCATTACCTGGTCTTGAAAAATATATTCCATGCTTTTTTGCGACAGTAGCTATGTATTTATGGTCATCAGCATTTTCAAATCCGCTTTGCAGTGTATTATGGTCAATATAAGCAACAGAACGCTCAGTCTTTACTTGGTCTATTCCCATTGCCTCAAATTGTAGATAAGCCATAGTACCCGTTGCGTCCTGCGTTAATGTTTGGTCTATTTTTATACCGATTTCAGTGCCTTTCTTGTATTCACCGTCAACGATATGCGATTTTAAAATTTTCTCTGTAATATTCAAACCCATATTCGTTCTCCTTTCAAAAGCTAACATATATTTTATATTCATTAATACTAACTAATGCCCAAAAGCACGTTGCTGACAACTTCCTTTTAAAGGATAAATATAACATAAAATTTGCGATGCAATATAGGAACATCGGAGAGATGCTCCCAAAAATAAGGTTTTTACTGTGTCAGCAACTATAATAATACAATAAAACTTGATATTTGTCAAGATTTCATCTTCACACATGGGCTTTTAAAATTAAAAAACTTTATTTTTTCTTTAGATTTGCTTAAAGACAATTTAATTATTTAAATATATTATTATAGACATAGGATTTATATACAAAAAAATCAAGGGGGATTTTATGAATACAATATTAAAAACTTCTGGACTTACTAAGGTTTATGCAGGAAAAAAAGTAGTCAGTCAAGTGAATATGACTGTTAAACAAGGTGATATTTATGGCTTTATTGGTGAGAACGGCGCTGGAAAAACTACTCTAATAAGAATGGTTTCGGGCCTTGCCGCTACAAGTGAAGGCAGTATTGAGCTATTTGGAAGTAAAAGCTTGAATCAGCACCGTAAAAGAATAGGAACTATTATAGAATATCCTGCTGTCCATGTCAATTTATCAGCAAAAGAAAATTTAGCTATTTATTCAAGGCTATTAGGGGTAAATGATAATAAAAAAATTGAAAATATTTTAGAAATCATAGGGCTTAATGATGTTGGTTCAAAAAATGTTAAAAAATTTTCACTAGGTATGAAACAAAGGCTTGGCATAGGCATTGCTTTAATAGGTAATCCAGATTTTTTAATGCTTGATGAACCGATTAATGGGCTTGACCCCTCAGGCATTAAGGAAATGCGGGAGCTTTTTCAAAGGCTAAATAGAGAAATGGGAATCACTATTTTAATTTCAAGTCACATTTTAGGGGAATTATCGAAAATAGCTACCCGATATGGCATTATCAAAAAAGGTGTGCTTATTGATGAATTTAAATCTGAGGAGCTTTACGACAGGTGTAAGCGTTCGCTCAAAATAAGCGTTGATAATCCTGCTAGGGCTGCAAATATTCTTGAAACAATTTTAGGCACAAAACAATTTGATGTGCTAGAAAATAATTATATCAGAGTTTTTGATATGTTGGACAGACCTGAAATTGTTAATAAGGAACTGGTAACTAATGGAGTAAGCGTTTATTCCTTGCAGATGGCAGGGCAAGACCTTGAAGACTACTTTATGAATTTAATGGGTTAAAAATATTTTAATATAAATTTTTAAGGAGAATTAATAATGATTAATTTAATAAAAACAGATTTTAAAAAGCTATTTAGCTTAAAAAGCTTTTATATATGCTCGGGGCTAATTGTAGTTTTTTCAATATTAATGATGATTATTGTAAATATGTCGGCAGATTTGGCTATTAGCATGTACGAAAATGCTGCTGATGATGTTAAGGCAGGTAAGACTCTTGACTCATCTACTGAGGTGATATATAATAGTGTTGAAGCCGAAAAAGCAAATTACGCCGCAAAGGGTGAGGAATTTGATATTAAGGAATATTTTTCTATCAAAGGTGTATCTGAATTGCCTCCTGGTGAATCATATCAAGTATATATAATTATGATTTGTGTTGTTATATCTCTCTTTGTTTCTACTGAATTTTCTCAAGGAACAATGAAGAACGTTGTGTCAAGAGGCTTTAGCAGAACTAGTATTTATTTTTCCAAGGTTATCGTTTCTATGGCACTGAGTCTTATCTATCTTATTTTTAATAAAATCGTTAATGTTACTTTAGTTTCTATAATATATGGCTTTGGAGAAACTACTGCTACTGCCTTTGAAATTTTTAAGGTCATAGGTGTAGAAATCTTATTGATATTTGCTTTTACCTCATTATTTGTAATGATAGCTATGGTAACTAGAAGTACAGCCGGTGCAATGGCACTTAATATCATTTCATGCACAACTGTTGGAAGTCTTTTAATACTTGGCAATATGGCTTTTAAGGATATTAAACTGGAAAACTATTATCTTGAAGGTGGAATATCTAATATTATGTCATTGCATCCAAGTGAGGAAAGCCTTAGAAACGGCGTTATTATGGCTGCTATTTATTTAATTTCAACATCTATTATAGGACTTATTTCTTTTAAAAAGGCAGATATCAAGTAGCTAAAAAGGTGCAAATTCTATCTCCTGCTTTTATTTACAAAACACTGCAAAGAGGAAGTGTATGCTTATTATAATAACTATTTTATCAATCATAGTAATTTTTTTAATTATAAAATTGCTTTTATATAAATTTGAGCTTAAAAACTATGTAAAGCAACTTAAATTTATTCAAAATGAGGATACAAACCTTGAAATTACCACTCAAATTTCTTCTAAGGAAATACAAGCAGTTGTTGATGAAATGAATGTTTTTATTAATAATAATAAGCAGTTTAAACGGGAAATACGTCACTCTAATTTAATTTTTAAGCAAACCATTACTAATGTTTCCCATGATTTACGCACACCGCTTACCTCGATATCGGGGTATCTGAAGATGTTGCAGAGTAAGGATTTAGACGAACATAAGAGGATTGAATATATAAATGCGATTAATAATAGGATAGAAAGCACGAAAAAGCTTATATCACAGCTTTTTGAATATACGAGGATTGAAACAGGGGAAATTAATTTTGATATTCAAAAGGTTAATTTTTCTGAAAT
This sequence comes from Clostridiales bacterium, assembly GCA_012518465.1. GTDB lineage: Bacteria > Bacillota > Clostridia > Oscillospirales > Ruminococcaceae > JAAYSD01. Next base: position 713 of record JAAYSD010000037.1, on the reverse strand, counting down.
TGTTAGGCAAAAACTACTTTCTTATTATGAAAGCTTTATAGAAAAAAGTTTTCAGGTAAGTCTTAATTTATCTGCGTCAGATATTTTTATAAAAGCTGATGCCGAGGCACTTGAAAGAGTGATAGAAAACCTTGTGGCAAATGCTCTTATTCATGGTGAAAAAGAACTGATTGTTGAATTGTACAAAAAAAATGAGAATGTGTATTTTGTTATGGAAAATCTTAGCTATGATATAGATAAAGAGGAAATAGATAATATTTTTGATAGATTTTATACCACCGATAAATCAAGGACGAAGAGAACAACGGGGCTAGGTTTGTCTATTACAAAAAGGCTTGTTGTGCATATGCAGGGTAAAATTAATGCGTATTATAATATGGGCAGATTTGGAATAGAAATATGCTTTCCAGTTTATAGAAGAACATTACAATAATTTTTTGAACCTATCTATAAAAATAGATAGGTTTTTTCATTAATTTGTAATATATTTTAATTGAATATTAACTTGAAACATATAAAACATTATGATACAATGTATCTAACATAATTTAAGGAGATAACTCAAGAAATATGCAAGAAAAAAATGATAATTTAATTAGTAAGCTGCTTGTTTTTTTAGGTTCTATTAAGAATGGATTTATAGTAGGCTCTTCAATGCTTATCCCCGGTGTAAGTGGGGGAACAATGGCACTTATTCTAGGCGTTTATGACAG
>JAAYSD010000003.1 GCA_012518465.1 Clostridiales bacterium | reverse complement strand
TATTTTCTTTGCCTTCGAGCTTTTTGCCCTCAACTGCAATGCTGAGTGTATCTATACCGGTAGGAAGATGCTCGGGATAAATATCATGAGTTTCCAGTACCTGCAATATTCTGCGTAAATACCCTGCGCGAGAATTCATTCTATCCTTTTCAATTTGAATAACGGAAAAGCCTTTTTTACCGGCAATACCTGTGATAATATGTTCGTTTTTTATATCATCACCATTGGGTAAAATCATCGTGCCAGAATCCTCAGGCTTATTTGTATTTTTAATGTTTATAGGTATGTTGGCACTTCTCACAGGAAAAATTGCATCTTCATGTAATACGCCCGCACCCATATAAGAAAGCTCTCTCAGCTCACGATATGTTATTGTTTTGATTCCGATAGGGTCTTTTACAATACGTGGATCTGCAGCTAAAAAGCCTGATACATCGGTCCAATTTTCGTATAAATCAGCACCTATTGCTTTTGCGATAACCGAGCCTGTAAAATCACTTCCCCCTCTTGAAAAAGTTTTAATTTTTCCATTAGGAAGCACACCATAAAATCCGGGTATAACAGCCTTTTGTGCTTTTTTGCAAATTTCACTTATACAAGCATCGGTCAAAGCACTGTCAAATTCACCTTTTTTATTAAAGAAAATGCCTTTTGAAGCATCAATAAATTTAAAGCTCAAAAGCTTAGACAACACCTTAGCACTAAGGTATTCACCTCTACTAGCTGCATAATCAACTCCAGCTTTATTTTCAAATTGTTCTATAATTATCTGATATTCTTCTTCGAGTGAAAGCTCAAGTCCTAAATCCTTTATAATAGCATCAAATCTATCTCTGATAGGTGCAAATGATTTGACAGCGTCTTTACCATTTAGCACATCATCATAGCAGGAATACAGCATATCAGTAACTTTTATATCATCTGAAAAACGTTTTCCCGGTGCTGACACAATGACGAATTTTCTCTCGCTATCCCCATTGATTATCTCGGCAACTTTTCTGAATTGATTTGCATCAGCCAAAGAGCTGCCGCCGAATTTTACAACTTTACTCATAAATTATCTCCTAAATAAGTTCTATATTACTACATTATTCATTATACTATATAAATATAACACATTATATGCAGAAAATCAATATATTTTCTTGTGTTTTTGAAATTTTTGTTTGGATAAATTTCATTTTACTTGGGAGAATCATTTGTTTTCGAGATATTTTACTGCAATTTGTGTTCTGTGTGAAAGACCCGTTTTGTCTAAAATTGTGCTTATATAATTTCGCACCGTACCATTTGAAATAAACAGCTCATCAGCTATTTCTTGATTTGACAATCCTTTGGAAATAAGCTTAACAATCTCCATTTCCCTGTTAGAAAGCAGCTCGAAAATATGGCTTTTACCATAGCTCTCAAGACGTTGCCTTATAAAGCTGAGAATATCAGCCTGAAAAACCGTACCTCCGTTATATACAGTCCTTATGGAACTGATAATGCGTTCGGCAGGTGAATTTTTAAGAATGTATCCACTGATTCCAAGCTTTAGTGCTTGCAAAACAAATTCCTCTTCATCGAAGGTTGTGAGCAATAATGGAACGGATGTTTTTTCGTTTAAAATAATTTCGCTTGCTTTTATACCGTCCATTATAGGCATTCTTATATCAATTAAAGTGATATCGGGCTGTAATCTTTGACAGAGTCTGACAGCTTCTTGTCCGTTTTGTCCAAGTGCTAGGCATTTCATATCCTCTTGTGATGAAATTATCATTTTTAGTCCCTCACGAATAATATAATCATCATCAATAATTATTATGTTAATAGCCAAGGTTTTCTCCTTTCCCGCTCACAGTTTAAAAATATTTATTATCCTAAATCCGTTTGTATCGTTCTGTATCAGCATTCTCCCACATGAAACAGCTATTCTCTCGTTAATAGCTTCAAGTCCTATGCCATATTTTATTTTTCCATATGATTTACCATCGTCCTCGTACTGAACCTTTAAAATTTTATTCATTACTTCAATTTTTAAAACAAATTTAGTCCCGTTTGAATGTTTAAGGAAATTAGTGAGTGCTTCTTTTAAGTTTTCTATAATGCACTGCCATATTTCATGAGGAATCTTGCTTAAATCTCCTTTTGTTTCAGCACTTGCCTGTGTATTATAGCTTATTTTAAATTCCTCTAGTATTTGATTGATATGAGTCATACCAATTTGCATTTTAGCAGGGCGTTCATCATATAATGCAATTCTTATATTATTTACGCTGTCACGTAGGTTTTCGGTAGCTTTTCTTATGGTTTTTTCTGCTTTATCAGGCTCGTTTTTGAGTATTAGCATTGCTGCCTCAAGCATTATTATGCTGCCTGAAACTCCATGTCCCAGTTTATCATGTATCCTTGAAGAAAAGCGGTTTCTCTCTTCTACAATGGCAGCAGATCTAACTGTTTTTATATATTGCTGCATCTGTGAGTTTTTAAAATTAAGCTCGGAAATAACCTTGCTCTTTTCAAAGCTTGCCTTCACTAAGCACTCTATTCTTTCGCATAAATAAATGCTCGTCAGCGTAGTAATCACTAAAATAATCGTAATCAATCCTAAAACGGTGTTTGTAGGAAATAACAAAAATAAAAGAACAACGCTGACAAAAATTATTTCATACCGCAGCTTTTTGTCTGAATATTCACATGATATTTGCACAATCGTTATAGCAAACATAGGGAAATAGTTTTTGGCGGACACGAAAAAGCAAATAAAAGCCACTACACTTATTATAATCCACTTTAGCTTAAATAAAGGCAGCTTAATTAGTACCAGCAGTTCGGCTAATAATAAGCAGGAAAAGGCAAGTGCGGATATTATCAAAGGACTAATATCCGTACCTGCCGTAAAAAGCATTGTTAATGAAGAAAAAATAGCTAAAAGCTTAGCGGTGAAGTAAATAAAAGGTTTAATCATTATAACCTCTTGTTGTTTAGCTTTTGCGTGTGTTATTTGCAAATATTACTGAAGTTATTAAATAAATAAGCACAACATAAAGACTAAGGATAAGTATTGCCGGTAAAATATTATAATCAGGGTTTTCTTGAACACCTCTGATTATATCCATAAGCCAATAATTTGGCATAAGTATTGAGAGATTTTTTATACTGCCAACCTCATCACTTATAGGAAAGTATGCACCTCCAAGAATATTTGATATAGTTCCAAAGCCAAGTATTATTGTACTTATAGCGTTGTTGCTCAGGTTTAATAGTGCAAGGAGAATAGAAAAGCCTAAAGCAAATAAAGAAAATAAAGTAAAAATCAAAAATGCAAGCCATAGAGGGAATCCTATATCAATATTAAAAATACCAATATATATTATTAGCCCACTGTAAAATAGTAACATAGTAAAAAGGCCGTATATAGATGTTCCTATAATATAATCGACAGGCTTTATGGGGGTTGCTTTAATTCTGAAATATGTACCTGAATATTTATCTTTTGATATGCTCAAGGAGAAAATTATACCTATTGAGAATATAAGCATCATGAAAAATCCGGCTGTAAATTGAAATTGAAACTCGCTGACTAAAGAAGCGTTGGTTGTAGCATCAAGTGACTTTGTATTTAATTTAGTATTAAACTCATTGCTATTGCTTAAAGATTCTTTAAGCTTATCTAAGTCGCCGTCTGCTGATTTTGAAAGTATATCGGCACCTTGCATAAATGTATTTAAATAAGCTTGAGTGAAAGCAGAATTTTCATAATCATCTAACGCAGTGAAAATAAGATTTTGCATATTACCATTTAAGGCTTGCAGCTGAAAGCTTTCCGGTACTTCTATTATAACAGATATTCTTCTATCTAGCAATAAGTTGCTTAAGTTTTCATAGCTATCCTGCTTTACTATCATATTCTGTTTTTTCTCAAGATAAAGCTTAAGACTTTTTGACAGCTCGCTATTATCATTATCAATTAGTCCAACTGAGATTGATGTTGACCTTTGCTCAGCTTCTTTACCTAGACCGTTTACAGAGGTGAAAATGAGTATCAAGAGCAAAGCACCTCCTATTCCTGCGAAAAGGGCGGATTTCAGCTTTAAAAAATTATTTTTAAGCATTATAAGAATATTCATGCCGTTTCCCTCCTTTTTGAGAATATATAGCCCCCTGTTAAAGTGAATGTTACAAATAAAATTAGAGAAACAACTGTTATTTTATTTACCAACTCAAATCTGTTAAAATTTATTAAATCAAAAGCTGCCTTTTGCACAATATAGGGTGGCATTAAAGGAGTGATTTTTTCGACATAAACTTCTCTTGAAAACGTTCCTCCGAAAAACATTGTTACCCACATAAGGGGCATCATTATTGCCTGTGTCCTGAAATTAAACAGTATCCCAAGAAAGGAGCTGAAAGAGATTAGAGCGTAGCTTAATGCAATTAGCATCATTATAAGTCGTATATTTCCTAAAAAACTAGCTGCATAATTCGCTTTTAAAAATTTCCAGCTTACAAACATTACAACAGCCAGCTGTACAAATATCATCGGGCTAAAGCCTATCATCTTTCCTATAAAAATGGAAAGCTTACTTTTGGGAGAAATTATGAGCCTGTCAATAGTGTTGTTTTTTCTAAGGCTTTGAAAGGATTCAGAACCGGCTATTCCTCCGGTCATAAAAACTATCATAACAGTCATTGTAACAGCGTAATAGTCAATCATATTACGATTAGTACCTAAATTTTTGGGGCTAATGTATTCATCTTTAAAGGTTATTTCAGGTATTTGATTATTGTTTTTTGACATTACATAGTTGATTTTATCATTAAGCTCTAAATAGCTGCTCATTATAGCGTTTATTGTATTATTTTTAGTATCGTCATCTCCTTTGTAGAGAGTCACTTCCATAGGCGAGCCTGATAGGGCTATTATAGAATCATATTGATTTGCACTGTTTTCCAGCTTTTCTAGCTTTTTAAGACTAATCGCTTCATCCTTTTCAAGTCCTTTTAAAAATTGCTCTATTGATTTTACTTTATAATCATCGTTAGAATCTACATAATAGGCTATATTTAATTCGCCAACAATTGTTTCTGAATTATTCCACATCTCCAATAAATTTCCTAAAATGAATACAAGTATTATAGGGAAAAATATCGTAAAAAACAAGCTTGATTTATCCCTAAAAAATTCTTTAAGGTCGTTTACAATTATATCCTTCATACTTTCTCCTATCTTATTTCTTTACCTGTAAGTGCAATGAATAAGGTATCAAGGTCAGGTACATCGGAATTAACCGAGATAAATGGTAAACCAAATTCACTTATTTTATCGAAAATAAAGGTTAAGTCATCACATTCCAGTGATAAATCAATTTTAATAACATCATTCTCTTGTATTCTTATATGCTTAACGTGGGTAAGAGCGGACATTTGTTTAATAAAACTATCTTTGTTAAAGTCTGAATTTAGAATGGTTTGAATTTTAACTGTTTTAAGATTGGTGACAAGGGAAACAAGCTCTTCCTTCGTGCCTGATGCTATTAGCCGTCCTTTGTCAATAATAGCTATTGTATCGCAAATTTCCTCAACCTCGTTCATGTAGTGAGAAGTGTAAATTATAGTAGCACCACGGCTACGCAGAATTTTAATTGACTCAAGAATATGCTCTCTTGATTGAGTGTCAACGCCTACTGTGGGTTCGTCCATTATAATTAATTTTGGAGAATGAGCAATACCACACGCAATATTTAACCTCCTTAACATACCTCCCGACATTTGGCGTGGCTTTAGGTTGCTTTTTTCAGAAAGATTAACAAAGCCTAATGCCTCTTTAGCGGCAAGCAGGAGAGCCTTCCCCTTCAATCCATAAAGAGAAGCGAAGAATTTTACATTTTCAATAGCTGTCAAATGGTCGTATAAAGCAATTTTTTGAGGAACAATTCCTATAAGCATTTTTATCCTTTGATAATCTGTCTTTATATTCATTCCATCAATTGAAATTTCACCTTTGCTAAAGTCTGACAGCATTGTTATTGCATTTAAGGTAGTTGATTTTCCTGCCCCATTAGGTCCTAAAAGTCCAAAAATCTCCCCTTTTTTAACTGAAAAGCTTAGATTGTCAACAGCACAGAAATCCCCATAATTTTTTATCAAATTTTTTATCACTACAAATTCATTCATAATATCACCTTTACCTTTCTTAAGTATCTTATCATGGATTTTAAGCAAAGAAAAGTTATATGTGCATTTTTTTACATTACAAATGTCATGTTTATTTCAGTGATATCAATAGTTTTAATAAATATGTTTGTTTTTTGGCTATTTTGCCGAAAAAATTTTTAATTTTAACTATTGATTTTTCTAAAGATATATGATAGACTAATTGTAAACGTTTATATTCAATAATAATAGATACTGTAAACGTTTACAAAAATGCTTTAAATTTAACGATTACTAGCGATAAGTAGTGTTAAAACGCAGTTTAAAGCAAATATTAACGAGAAAGGGTATATATTATGAAATTTTCTGATGGATTTTGGATGAATAAGCCCGGATATGAAGTCGCTTATGCTACTCAGCCTTATGAATTTAAGGTGAGTGAAAATTCTATTAAAGTATTTGTTACGAAAAATTTCATTCAAAATAGGGGTATGACGCTTGAAGGACCTGTTCTTGAAGTAACCTTTACCTCTACATTGGCTGATACTATTAAGGTTAGCATCGACCATTATTCAGGAACTGTAAAGAAAACTCCAAGCTTTAAGCTTTATGAAGATGCTACATTTAAGCCGGAAATTTGTGAAACGGAAACTCACTGGGAAATGACTTCTGGTAAAACAAAGGTTAGGATTTTGAAAGTCGGTGGCTGGGACGTTCAGTATTTTTATGAGGACAAGCTTATTACAAAGCAGGGTTGGAGAACTACTTCTTATATACAAGAGGCATCATGGATTACTGAAAACCGTATGAAGGCTCTTGACAATGCTAACTTTTTTGCAAAAATGGAAACAGATGAAAATGTGTATATGAGAGATATGCTTAATGTTTCTGTGGGTGAGCATATATATGGTTTTGGTGAGAAGTTTTCGACATTTGTTAAAAATGGACAAACAGTAGATGTGTGGAACAATGACGGTGGAACTTGTACAGAGCAAACCTATAAGTCTATTCCTTTCTATGTATCTTCCAATAATTATGGTGTGTTTGTAAATCACCCTGAAAAGGTTTCCTTTGAAGTTGCAAGTGAAACTGTATCAAAGGTTGCTTTCAGTGTACAAGGTGAGCATCTTGAATATTTTGTTATTGGCGGAAAGACAATTGCCGATGTTTTATCAGTATACACTACGCTTACAGGAAAACCGGGGCTTCCTCCTGCGTATTCCTATGGATTGTGGTTGACTACATCCTTTACTACTAATTATGATGAGGAAACCTGCTCATACTTTATTGATGAGATGGAAAAGCGTGATATTCCCTTGGAGGTATTCCATTTTGACTGCTTCTGGATGAAGGAATTTAATTGGACTGACTTTACATGGGATAAGAGAATGTTCCCTGACCCTAAGGCTATGCTGTCTAGACTTAAGAAAAAGAATGTTGAAATATGCGTATGGATTAATCCTTATATTTCGCAGCAATCCGCATTATTTGATGAAGGCGTGGAAAAAGGCTACTTCATCAAAAAGCATAATGGTGATGTTTTCCAAGCTGATATGTGGCAGCCGGGAATGGCAATAGTAGACTTTACAAATCCCGATGCTGTAAAATGGTATCAAAGCTTTTTACGTGATCTTTGTGAAATGGGTGTAAATGCTTTTAAAACAGATTTCGGTGAGAGAATTCCTACTGACGTTGTTTATTTTGATGGCTCAGACCCTCATAAAATGCATAACTATTACACTCAGCTGTACAATAAAGCAGTGTTTGAAGTGCTTGAAGACTTTTACGGAAAGGGGCAGGCATGCCTATTTGCAAGGAGTGCAACAGTAGGCGGACAGCAATTCCCCGTACACTGGGGCGGCGACTGCTTCTCCCAATATGAATCAATGGCAGAAACTCTTCGTGGCGGTCTTTCCTTGTGTTTATCAGGCTTTGGATTCTTCAGCCATGATATTTCTGGCTTTGAGGCAACTGGTACTCCCGACTTATACAAGCGTTGGAGTGCATTTGGTCTTATGTCCACTCACTCAAGGCTGCATGGAAACAGCTCTTATCGTGTTCCGTGGAACTTTGATGAGGAAAGTGTTGATGTAGTCCGTCACTTTACAAAACTAAAGGGTAAGCTCATGCCATATCTATTTGCTATGGGTGTAAAGGCTCATGAAGTGGGAGTCCCCATGATGAGAGCGATGGTTGTTGATTTCTCAAATGACCCTGCTACTCATGCTCTTGATAGACAGTATATGCTTGGTGATAATCTGCTTGTTGCACCTATTTTTAATGAAGAGGGAACTGCTCAATACTATGTTCCTGCTGGAAAATGGACTGATATTCAAACGGGCGAAGTGTTTGAGGGTGGCAGATGGTATGAAACAAAGCATGACTATTTGTCAATGCCACTACTAGCTAAGCCTAATAGCATCATAGGCTATGGTGAATTTAAGCGCAATTTTGCATATGATTATCTTGAAAATGCAGAATTTGTAATCTATCAGCTAGAAGATGGAAAGAGTGCTCAAGCTGTTGTATATGATAAAGAAGCAAACCGTGAATTTACTCTTAATGCTGAGAGAAATGGCGATGTAATAAAAATCACTCATACAGCAACTGATAAAAAGTTTACAGTACGCAGTGCTGAAGGCTTGAAGGTTGAATTTTAGTGATATTTTTTAGAAAATAGTAAAAATCACCTGTCAATTGGCAGGTGATTTTTTGTTATAATATTAATTATGTGTATACAGACGTTTGTATGGATTTTTTGTATCAGGCTCTAAAACATAAAAGCTTTTACTTATTATTTCGCTATAATCGGTATTGAAGTGGGAGCAAAAGGTTTTTATATGCTCAGATATTTCATCTAAATCTGCTTTAGTGCATTTTCGTGAATCCACTTGTCTAGGTAAATCTTCGGGGAGAGTGTCGGTTCTTATATATATTTTTCCTCCATGCATTCCTGTTCCGCAAAAATCACCGACAGGAATTTCCTTATTGCAGTTAATGCCTAAGACTATTATAGTTCCTCCTGCTTGATATTCACCAAGAAAGCTTCCGGCACAGCCACCTATTATAATCAGAGGTTTTTTCTCCTTATACGCTTTTATATGTATCCCTGCACGATAACCAGCGTTATCACGTATAAATATCTTTCCCCCACGCATAGCATAACCGGTCGCATCACCTGAAGAACCATGAATGATAATTTCTCCCTCATTCATGGTATCGCCTGTTGCGTCTTGAGCATTTCCGTACACTTCGATAATACTTCCGTCAAGATAAGCGCCTAAGGCATTGCCGGGCACACCATTTATTATTACCTTACCTCTTTCTCTGCCGGCGGCAATATATCGTTGCCCAATGCAATTATTTACGACAACTTCATTAGGCTCGGACTTTATCTTTTCATTAAGCAGCTGAAAGTGCATTTCCCCAGCAGTGATTTTTAAATTGGACAAATCAAACACTCCTTTCAGATATATTTGCAAGCATTTTTTTGCGTTCATTTAACTCAAAAGCCATAAGCTGTGGTCTTTCCTTTATAAGCTCAAAATCTAAGGTGCTAAGGGGAATCTTTTCTCTTATAATTCTGGTGTAGATTCCCCCACGATTTACATCACCTATCATTATATAGCCTTTAAGTAAATCGTCCTTAAAAAATAGTTTCTTGTAATTGCTTTTATCTGATTTTACAAAGAAGTTACCCTCATAGCTTCCTGCTGTTATTAGATGAAGTCCAAAAAATCCAATTGCATTCATAGGTATTGCTTTATCATAAAGCTTTTGTCCGCCTGCCATATTTATGCCAGCACATTCGCCCTGCATATATGCATTTGGCAAAAGTGCAAGTATTCTTTCCTTGTCACAGGTTATATCAAAGCTTTCGGTGCAATCACCAGCTGAATAAATATCTGGAAGTGAGGTTTCACATTTTTCGTTTGTCCAAATTCCTTTGTTTATTTTTCCGCCTGCATTCTTTATTAAAGAAACATTTGGGCGAACACCCACAGCTATTACCAAAATATCAAATTCAATTATATTCCCACTTTTTAAAAACGCACTATTACTTTCAAATCTACTTACACTATCATTTAAAATGAAATGGATTCCCTTGCTTTCGATATGCTTTTGAATAATCACAGAGCCATCTTCATCAAGTATACTGGGTAGAATTCTATTTGCCAAGTCAATTATAGTGATTTTTCCTGATTTTTTATATATTCCTTCGGCACATTTTAAACCGATAAGCCCAGCACCGACTATCAAAACCTTTTTGTCCTTTGAAAGCTCTTTATCTAAATTAATTGCATCATCAAGCTTCATGAAGGTAAATTTGCTTTTTACCTGTTCCAGTCCGTCCATAGGTGGGATAAACGGAGAAGAACCAAGTGCTGCAAGCAGCTTTTCATATTTTATTTCTTCACCTTTTTCAAGCTTTATGGTTTTACTTTCCTTATTGATAGATACTGCTTTTTCACCCGATATAAGAACAATGTTATGTTGCTTATAAAAGTTATCGGGACGATATTTCATTCTTTGCAAATCAGTTTTACCTTCAAGCAGATAGGAAATAAGAGGGCGTGAATATGTGTGATGCTTTTCATCGGATATTATTGCTATTGTTCCTTTTTTGTCTATCTGTCTTATACCTTCGGCACAACCGATTCCAGCTGCTGAGTTTCCTATAATTACATATTTAAAGCTTTTCACATTACCCCTCCTCAAATACAATTGCTCTATTCGGGCAGCCGCTAACGCAGGCAGGGCTTCCTTTAGAATTTGTTTGGCAAAGCTCGCATTTTTGTATTACTCCTGTTTCGGCAGGCATAATACAACCATAAGGACAGGAAAGTATACAGGTGAAACAGCCTACACACTTTTCCTTGTTTATATGGATTACTCCATCTTTAATAGATAAAGCACCGGTTATACACCCTTTAACGCATAATGGCTCTTCACAATGGCGACAGGAAACGGCATAAAATATTCCATCGTTTTCTTCAACTTGAATTCTAGGATTTATTTTTATCCCTTTAAGTTTTGTCATAGTATCAAGGCCTGAGTTAGCAAAAGCACAGTTATATTCACATAAATGACAGCCTAGACACCATTCTTCCCTTGCGTAAATTCTTTTCATTAATAAACCCTCCTATTCGCCGGCGTGCTTGATGCCAAGGATTTCAAGCTCTTTTTGATTAAGGCCTATGCCTCTTAGCATAAGTCTGTTTCCTTTTAGTGCTTCTATTGAGTTTATTCCCATACCACCGAGCATTTCCTTTATTTCATGCTCCCATGCATGAACAAGATTTACTAGGCGTTCTGCACCTATTTCAGGATTAAGACGCTTTACAAGGTCGGGTCTTTGTGTAGCTATACCCCAGTTGCACTTTCCGTCATGACAGCTTCTGCATAAATGACAGCCTAGTGCAAGTAAGGCTGAGGTTCCTATGTAAACTGCATCAGCACCTAAAGCAATAGCTTTTACAATATCTGCACTATTTCTGATAGAGCCACCGACAACAATGGAAACATTTCCTCTTATTCCCTCTTGTCTGAGCCTTTCATCAACACTTGCTAGTGCAAGCTCAATAGGTATTCCCACGCTATCCCTTATTCTTGTTGGTGCTGCACCTGTTCCGCCCCTGTATCCGTCTATTGAGATAATATCCGCCCCTGATCTTGCTATTCCCGAAGCAATAGCGGCAACATTATGAACAGCGGCAATTTTTACGATAACGGGTTTTTTATAATCTGTTGCTTCTTTAAGGGAAAAAACCAGCTGGCGTAAGTCCTCTATTGAATAAATATCGTGGTGAGGAGCAGGGGAAATAGCATCTGCTCCCTCCGGAATCATTCTTGTGCGTGAAATATCTCCTACAATTTTAGTGCCAGGTAAATGGCCCCCTATTCCTGGCTTTGCACCTTGCCCCATTTTTATTTCAAATGCAGCACCTGTATTTAAATAGCCCTTGTGAACGCCAAATCTTCCTGATGCTATTTGTACTATTGTGTTTTTTCCATATTGATAAAAATCTTCATGCAGTCCGCCTTCACCTGTGTTGTAAAATATTCCTAGCTTTTCAGCCGCTACTGCAAGGGATTTATGTGCGTTATAGCTGATTGAACCTAAGGACATTGCAGAAAACATAATAGGGACAGAAAGCTCAAGCTGTGGAGGAAGATTTGTGTCAAAACAGCCATCAGCATTTCTTTTAATATCCAATGGCTTTTTACCTAAAAAGGTTCTAGTTTCCATAGGCTCTCGCAAAGGGTCAATCGGAGGATTAGTTACTTGAGAGGCATTAATAAGAATCTTATCCCAATAAATGGGATAGTTTTTTGGGTTTCCCATAGATGAAAGTAAAACTCCACCCGTACCTGCTTGTCTGTATACTTCGTTTATTGTTTCACCTGTCCAGTTAGCGTTAGGTTTAAAAGTATGGTCAGTTTTAACTATCTTTAAAGCCCTTGTGGGACAGAGGGAAACACATCTATGGCAGTTTACGCACTTAGACTCATCAGCAGTCATTTTTCCAAGCTCTTTGTCATAATGGTGAACCTCATTAGCACATTGCCTTTCACAAACACGGCAGGCAATACATCTGTCAATATTTCGAATAACCTCATAGTCAGGGTAAACATAATTAATTCCCATTATACAGCACCTCCCTCTAAGGTGATTATTACAGGCTCGCCGCCGTTTGGCGACCAGATTTTATCAAGATTAGGCTGAATGATACGAATAGCACTTTCTTCGCTTGAAATATACACTACATCATCTTTTTCCCCGATAACCATAGATCGTAGCTTTAGTCTGTCATTTAAAGCGATAAGACCACCGTTAAATCCAAGAATTATTGAAAATGGACCGGTTATAAGCAGGCTTGAGTAGACATTTCTTAAATATGTTAGTTTTTCCTTTTCATCTTGAGGAAGCTTATCAATTTTGCTCCAAAAAGGTGCTGATACTACCTTTGAGGCGTCTTTTAGACTAAGACCTTGTTTTCTGACAAGATAGTCGAATATATAGGTAATAACCTCAGTGTCAGTTTGAAGTGTGCATTTATATCCAAACATCTCTATAAAACGTCTATTTGCGTCATAAGAAGAAATCTCACCATTGTGAACAATTGAAAAATCTAGCATAGCAAAGGGATGAGCACCGCCCCACCATCCTGGGGTATTTGTAGGATATCTGCCATGTGCTGTCCATGCATAGCCTTCATATTCGTCAAGTCTATAAAATTCTCCAACATCTTCAGGAAAGCCGACAGCTTTAAAAACTCCCATATTTTTTCCGCTTGAAAAAACATATGCACCGTTGATAAGAGTGTTTATTTTAATTACGCTTCTAGAAACAAATTCCTTTTCCTCTAGCTGACTGTCTGTTAGCTTTGTAGGCAAGGGTGTAACAAAATATCTCCAAATAAGAGGCTCGTTTGTAATTTTACTAGTCTTTCTTACAGGAATTTTAGATAGATTTATCACGTCAAAATGACGGTCTAAAAATCTTTCACACTCTTCTCTTGCACTATTGCCTTCATAAAATATATGTAGGGCATAGAAGTCTTTGTATTGAGGATAAATTCCATATCCTGCAAATCCACCTCCTAATCCGTTAGAACGGTCGTGCATAATTGATATGGATTTAACTGCCAAATCTCCACAAATGTTTTTACCCTTGCGAGAAATAATTCCGGAAATTGCACATCCGGAAGGAATCCTTACTTCTCCTTCTCTGTACATGGATTTTCCCCCTTGCTTTATGTTTAATCTACTTAAATAAATAAAGTTTTTATATATTTTTCTGAATAAAAAAAATGTTTATTAAGCAAAAACTTTATTTTACTATATCACATATTTTTTATGAAGTCAATAAAAATGAAATATTTCATGAAAAAAGCTGCAAATTAAAAACTTTAAAGCTTGTAAACTGTGCATAATAAATAAAATTTGCAAGAAACTAAAATTTTTCTTGCAAATTTTATTGACATATCGAAAAAAAGTGATATACTAAAAAACACATAAACAGCAAAGACGCTGTGAGAGAAATCTCATGGCGTCTTTATTTTTTACGGAGGGATAATATATGAAGAAAGTTAATGAGTTTTTTGGGAGCATGGTGTTTAACGATAGCGTTATGAAAAACCTACTTCCTAAGGAAACTTACAAGGACTTAAAGGAAACAATTAGCTCTGGCAAGCCTTTGAGTCTATCAGTGGCCAATGCTGTTGCAGGGACAATGAAGGAATGGGCAATTGAAAAGGGGGCGACGCATTTTACCCATTGGTTTCAGCCGATGACGGGAATTACTGCTGAAAAACATGATAGCTTTATCACGCCTTCATCAGATGGCACGGTTATCATGGAGTTTTCAGGGAAGGAGCTTATTCAAGGTGAGCCTGATGCTTCTTCTTTTCCATCGGGCGGACTTAGAGCGACCTTCGAGGCGAGGGGATATACTGCATGGGACCCTACTTCCTATGCCTTTGTAAAAGACGGAACACTATATATTCCCACAGCATTTTGCTCCTATGGAGGAGAGGCACTTGACAAAAAAACTCCACTTCTGCGTTCCATGGAAGCTATTGACAAGCAGGCGAGGAGAGTGCTTGAACTGTTTGGAGTGAAAGCGAGCCGAGTAACTTCAACAGTCGGTCCGGAGCAGGAATATTTTCTTATTGATAAAAATTTATATGAAAAGAGAAAGGACCTTATTTATACAGGAAGAACGCTTTTTGGTGCAATGCCGCCAAAAGGACAGGAACTTGAGGACCATTATTTCGGGCAGATAAAGCCACGTGTAGCTGCTTTTATGAGGGAGTTGGATGAGGAGCTTTGGAAGCTTGGAATCCTTGCTAAAACTGAGCATAATGAGGTTGCACCTGCTCAGCATGAACTTGCTACTATTTTTTCAAGCTCTAATATTGCGACAGATAATAATCAGCTTGTAATGGAGATTATGAAAAAGGTTGCTTTAAAGCATGGACTTGTATGCCTTTTACATGAAAAGCCATTTGACGGCATTAACGGCTCAGGTAAGCATAATAACTGGTCTATCTCCACTGATACTGGTATCAATCTTTTAGAGCCGGGAAAAACTCCTGCTGAAAATGCTCAATTTCTCCTTTTCTTAGCGGCGGTCATTAAGGCAGTTGATGATTATCAAGATCTATTGAGGATTTCTGCGGCTAGTGCCGGAAATGACCATCGTCTAGGTGCTAATGAAGCACCTCCTGCAATTATCTCTATATTTGTTGGAACAGAGCTGAATAATATACTTGAGTCAATTGCTAAGGGCGAAGTATACGCTGTACCCGAGCCAACCGATATGAGCCTTGGGGTAACTACTTTGCCGACGTTTAAAAAGGATTCTACCGATAGAAACAGGACTTCACCATTTGCGTTTACAGGAAATAAGTTTGAGTTTCGTATGCTTGGTTCTGCTTTTTCAATATCCGGTCCAAATATTATTCTTAATACAATAGTGGCAGAGGTTTTAAGACAGTTTGCTGATGAAATTGATGCTGCAAAGGACTTTAACAATGCGGTTGCTAAGCTGATTAAAAATACTGTTAAGCAGCATATGAGGATTATTTCAAATGGCAATAACTATTCCGATGAATGGAAAGAAGAGGCTGAAAAACGGGGCTTATTGAATTTAAGAACAACGCCTGATGCATTGGAGCATTTTCTTGATAAGAAAAATGTAGAGCTTTTTAAAACTCATAAGGTATTTACAGAGTCAGAAATGCACGCAAGATATGAGATATTGCTTGAGGCTTATATAAAAAGTATAAATATTGAGGCATTGACAATGATAGATATGGCGAGAAAGAACATTATTCCAGCAGTAAATGATTATATCAAGGATTTGACTAAAACAGCCACACTTGTAAGGGGATTAAGTCCGGAGGTTACTTGTTATTTTGGAATTGATATTGTTAAAAAGCTTACTTTACTTGCTAATTCATTTGTTTTAAAGGTTAAAGAGCTTGAGCAAGAGCTTAAGAAAGCAGGGGATATTCCAAATTGCTTAGAGCAGGCAAAGTATTTCAGCAATGAGGTATTTGGAGTGATGAAGGAGCTTAGAAAAATAGGTGATGAAATAGAAGTGCACTTAGGGGAAAAATACCTTCCTTATCCTACCTATGGCGAACTATTGTTCAGTGTTTAAAAATGGCACAATGGCGTGCAGAGAAAATTTCTCTTGCACGCTTATTTTATTTTTTGGAGGTAAATTATGAGTATGACAATATGGTTATTAATTGGTGCGGCACTTGTGTTTTTTATGCAGGCAGGCTTTGCTATGGTAGAGGCTGGCTTTACTAGGGCAAAGAATGCAGGAAATATTATTATGAAAAACCTAATGGATTTTTGCATAGGTACAGTAGTATTTATGCTTTTGGGTTTTGGAATACTATTGGGCGAAGATGCTTTGGGAGGGTTTATAGGTAAGCCTACCTTGGACATTTTCACTAACTGGAAGGAATTTGATTGGGCAAATTTTGTTTTCAACTTAGTTTTTTGTGCAACAACTGCAACAATTGTTTCGGGAGCAATGGCAGAGCGTACTAAGTTTTCAACCTATTGCATTTATTCAGCTATCATTTCAGCGGTTATTTATCCCATTGAAGCGCATTGGGTTTGGGGAGGCGGCTGGCTCGCACAAAGAGGATATGTGGATTTTGCTGGCTCAAGTGCTATTCATATGGTTGGCGGTATTGCTGCGCTAATAGGTGCGGCTATGCTAGGACCTAGGATTGGTAAATATGATAAAAACGGCAAGCCAAAGGCTATTTTGGGGCATAGTATTCCCATAGGTGCATTAGGTGTATTTATTCTTTGGTTTGGTTGGTATGGCTTTAATGGTGCGGCAGCAGCAAGCCCTGAGTTTATTGCACAGATATTTGTTACTACTACTATTGCACCGGCTGTGGCTGCTTGTGTAACTATGGCGATTACATGGATCAAAATGGGTAAGCCGGATGTTTCTATGACATTAAATGCTGCTTTAGCAGGACTTGTAGGAATTACTGCAGGTTGTTCTGACCTTGATGCAATAGGTGCTACTGCTGTTGGAGTAGTTTCGGGTATATTAGTAGTATTTGCAGTTTGGCTTTTAGACTATAAGCTTAAAGTAGATGACCCTGTTGGTGCTGTGCCTGTGCATATGTTTAATGGCATTTGGGGGACATTGGCAGTGGGATTATTTGCAACAGGTGAAGGGAAGAATGGTATTACAGGACTTTTTTATGGCGGAGGATTTAAGCAGCTTGGAATCCAGAGCATAGGTGTTCTTGCGATTGGTGTTTGGACAGCAGTAACTTTGTTTATTACATTTTTTATACTGAAAAAGACAATAGGACTTAGGGTAAGCAAGCAGGAGGAAATTATCGGACTTGACAGGGAAGAACATGGGCTTATCTCTAGCTATGCAGGCTTTATGATGAGTCCTGAATCTGTGATTGTTCAAGGAGTAGATGGAGGCACTTATCCAGATACGGCGGTTTCAGTTGAAAAAGCAATTTCCGTAGAAACATTTAAAGTTCCAGCTAATACACAGCACAAAGGGCCAAAGCTGACAAAAATAGTCGCAATATTTAATCAAAGCAAATTTGAGGCATTTAAAGAAGCTATGAATAAAATCGGTGTAACAGGTATGACTGTTACCAATGTTTTAGGCTGTGGTATGCAGAATGGTAGCAGGGAATATTATAGAGGCGTTCCGGTAGAAATTAATATTTTGCCCAAGGTAAAAGTAGAAATTGCTGTTTGTAAGGTTCCTGTCAGCACAGTTGTCCAAACTGCTA
This sequence comes from Clostridiales bacterium, assembly GCA_012518465.1. Lineage (GTDB taxonomy): Bacteria > Bacillota > Clostridia > Oscillospirales > Ruminococcaceae > JAAYSD01. Next base: position 3,074 of record JAAYSD010000003.1, on the reverse strand, counting down.
AAAACGTATTGTATACCGGTCAAATTGGAGACGGAAAGCTATTTATCTATGATATTGAAAATGTAATAAAAATAAGAACAGGTGAAGAGGGGTATGATGCTCTTCAAGATGAATAGTGTTTAACCTTATTTTTTAAAGACTTCGATGATTATCGGAGTCTTTTTTTATGACTTTTATTGGACTGACAGGTACTTTAAAGTATTATGGAAATTGAAATTTAATCTTCATTTTACTTGACTTATTGTAGTTTTTGAATTATTATATTGTTATATTATAAATGTATATAATTTTGCTAAGCATCGGGGGTAAAAATGGTGAGCGTAAAGAAAAAGCTATTGAAGGCAGTAGGTATAGTACTGTTATTGTTAATGCTTTTAAGCACGATAGCTTTAATTGTGCTTGCTGTTTTTTCATATAAAAGTAATACACCACCAAAGATTTTTGGATATAGATTGTTTACGGTGAAGGAAAGTCAGCTTGATATAATTGGAGAAAATTATGCTTTGCTTGTTAGTGACCCCGACATTGAGTATCTTTCATCGGGTAATGCTATTTTGTATTTACCAGATGGTGAAGATACCTTGAATCTAGCCAGAGTTGAAGCTGTTGAGCAGGATAATTCAATTAAAATAAGTGACGATATAGGATACGAGGGCATTATTTCCTCATCACAATACTATTATAAAATAGATTATCATATGAAGGAAGTGGGATATATTATCACTTTCCTTATGTCGCCTTTTGGTGCAGTGATTATTGCACTTGTACCTTGCGTAATTATTGTTTTGGTTGAATTTATTAAGCTTTTGAGAAGAAAGACAGATGCACCTGAGGTTATACCTATTTTAAAGGAAGAAATAGATGCGGACGATATTGAAGATGTCTTGCGTACTCCTGTTTTAAAAAAACCGGTGAGAGAAAGGGCTTCTAGTGGTAAGAAAATAGAAGCTAATACTCCTTTAGCTAAAAAAAGGTATACTGTAAAAAAAGCGTCGGAGGAGTTGTTTGCAAAAAAAGCTATACAATCAGCAGAAACTGCTGAGCTTAATAAATATGAAAAAGAAAAGGTGTTTTTCGATGAAAACCCTACTATAAAGATAAAAAAAGAGCCGGTAAAATCTGTTGATGAATTTGATGTGGAATCAATACTTGCAGATTTGGACAAAAAAGACAGTAAATAAGTTTATATATTAATAGAGGTTGAATGGAGGAATATATATTGAAAATAAAGTCTGTTGACGGGATGAAGGATTATTTGCCAAAGGAAACTGCTTTAAGAAACTTTTTGATTAGCGAGATTGTAGATACTTATAAAAAGTATGGTTATCAAAGGATTACAACTCCTATCGTTGAAAGTGCCGAAAACTTAGATAATAGTGATGGCGGAGATAATTTAAGGCTTATTTATAGGATATTAAAGCGTGGTGATAAGCTTGAAAGGGCAATAAAATCAGAAAAGTTCAATGAGCTGAGTGACTTGGGATTGAGGTATGACCTTACTTTGCCTTTAGCGAGATATTATCTTAATAATTCTGCTAATTTGCCTTCACCCTTTAAATGTATTCAAATTGATAGAGTTTATCGTGCAGAACGCCCTCAAAAAGGGAGATTACGTGAGTTTGTTCAATGCGATATAGACATTATAGGAGATAACAGTATAAATTGTGAAAATGAGCTTATTGCAGTTACTGCTAATGCTCTAAAGCGTGTAGGCATAGATGATTTCACTGTTGTATTGAGTCATAGAGAGGTTTTACGTTCTATTATTCTTTCTTGTGGCTTTGAAAATGATGATATAGACAGCGTTTGCATTACCATTGACAAGCTGGACAAGCTTGGCAGTGACGGTGTAAGGAGCGAGCTTTTAGAAAAAAGTTTTAATGAAAATGCAGTCAAAAAATTAATGCTGCTGCTTAGCAAGGAAAATTTATCACTAGATGATTTGACCGATTTTGGTGCAAATGAAAAGGCAGTCAAAGAATTGCGCCAAGTTATAGAAACCTCAAAGGCTATTGCTAATGGTGGATATGGAATAAAATTCAGCATTTCGCTTGTACGAGGACAGGGATATTATTCGGGAATTATTTTTGAGGTAATTAGCAATGAATTTGGCGGAACAATTGCAGGTGGAGGCAGGTATGATGGCTTAATCGGCAGATTTTCAGGCAATGAAACACCTGCTGTTGGCTTTTCAATCGGCTTTGAAAGGATTTTTTCACTGCTTTGCGATAAGGCTGTTATCAATGAAAAGCCAAGCGTTGCTATAATTTATAATGAAGAGGAGTTTTTAGACGCATATAATTTTTCACTATCCTTGCACGAAAAATATAACGCTACTCTTGTTATTGCTAAGAAAAAACTGGGAAAACAGCTAGCTAAGCTTGAAAGAGAGGGCTTTGAAAATGCTGTTATTATGTTCGAGGATAAAAAGTGGAAGCAATTAGGAATGAAGTAATCTGCCTTCGATTAATTCAAATTTAAAAGACTAACTTAACTTAATTAAGATTTTTAAGATTTTCGTTATTTTTAAAAGAATTATTCGTAAATATATATAAAAAATTAATAAATAATATTGGCTTTCTGCAGAACTTAAACAAAATCTTGCAGATTTCCCTAAAAAACATTGACAATTGCTTATAAAAAGTACTATAATAAATACCGCAAATATAAGTTTAAGTTTAAATAAACAATTTAAAAGATTTAATTAAAATAGCTTGAAAAACCAAGCTTTATGGAGGATTTTTTATGTCAAATTATAACCCTTTTGAAAACGCACAGACTCAGTTTGACCATGTTGCGGATTTCTTGAATCTAGATGATGGTACAAGACAGCTTTTGCGTCAGCCATCTAAAGAAATGCATTTTACTATTCCTGTAAAAATGGATGACGGAAAAACAAAGGTTTTTAACGCCTTTAGAATTAAACACAATACAGCAAGAGGCCCTGCAAAGGGTGGTATTCGTTTTCATCCACATGAAACAGCGGATACTGTTCGTGCCCTTTCAATGTGGATGACTTGGAAATGTGCAGTAGTTGATATTCCTCTAGGTGGTGGTAAAGGAGGAGTTATCTG
>JAAYSD010000036.1 GCA_012518465.1 Clostridiales bacterium | reverse complement strand
AGAGTAACGCAAAAGCACTTTTGACAGGCGAGCCTATCAAAAATGCAACCTGCAAGCAGGTTTTGCGCTCTCCGAGGGGCAGGGGCGGCTTTTTGAAAAAAGCCACCTGCACCCTGCAAAAACTTTATCCGTGTCGGTCTGTGTCGATGGTGACGATGTTTTAAGTACCGCCTAAAACACCGACACGACCGTCACGCATCGTCACGCTGTTCCAACGCAAGACTAACCCTGCGCCCATCGTGACAGCGTTTGTTTTGATAACGGATTCCATACTCATTGAACAAACGCCCTGCATTGATATTCAGCTTCATCGTCAAAGCGTTTGCTTTTATATCAACGCCGAGAAAGTCTACAAGCTCTGTGGGAGTGCCTTGCCATTCTGAGTTTCCTCTTGCGATTTTATCAGCGATATTTTCAAGCAACGGATCAGGCGGTTGTTTCCACAGTTCTGTTTCTGTTTTTTCAAGCTCCCATACAAGCATTTCAGGATTACGGTTCAGATATATTTTCTGATCGGGCTGGTCTCTGCCTGATACTTCAAGCGTGGCGGCATTGCTTGTACGCTTTTCTTTCCGAAGAATAAATCCTCCGTCAGCGGCGCCGAGTAATCCGTTAGTGCCTGAAATCATATCAAATTTATCATCGGCATTCTGCTTGCGTGTGTGGTGTACAAGCAATAGGCATATTCCGCAGCTGTCCGCAAACTTTTTGAGTCTTGTGATAATTTCATAATCGTTTGCATAGCTGTAATTATCTCCGCAAACCTCTCGCACCTTTTGAAGCGTGTCTATGATGATCAGTTTTGTATCGGGGTGTTCAGCCATAAACCTTGTAAGCTGTTCGTCAAGACCGTTTCCAAGCTGACCAGCCGAAACAGAAAAATACAAATCTTCTGTACTTTCCGTTCCAAACATTCGATAGAGCCTTTCCTGCAATCTGTGATAATCATCTTCAAGAGCAAGGTATAGCACGGTTCCTTTTCGGACGGTATAATTCCAAAGCGGCGTACCCGTGCTGATATGGTAAGCAAGCTGTGCCATAAGAAAACTCTTGCCTAGCTTCGGCGCACCGGCAAAAATGTATGTGCCGGGATAGAGTAAGCCGTCAATCAGAGGAGGTTTGCTTTGGTACACGGTATCGTATAGCTCGCTCATTGAAATTGTTTTGAGATATGACGGGTCTAAGCTTAACATCAACTCTCTTTGCATTTCTTCAAAATACTTGATATTTTCATCGTTATCGTTTATACTAATGTTAGTACATTTTTGGATTGACTGCTCCGTATCTGCGCCAACAGATACATTTGGAGCGGTCATTTCTTTTTTATTCTCCATTATTGTCCTCTCCTTTCAGACCGCCGAGAATTTCGGCAATCAGTTCAATAATATTAAGTAATTCATCATTCACACCGCCGCCGGCTTCAATTTTCTGTAATTCCTGAAGCACGGAGGTAAGTTCATTTTTGAGTGCTTTATACACTCTCGGATTTCCCTGAACAATGACATCTCTGTTCATACATCTTCGGTAGCAGTATTCTTGCTTTGGTAAACCCGATAAGGCTACAGCCCTGTTCAGTAATTCGTTTTCTTCGGGCGATACTCGAAAGCCTACGGTTATATTTCTCCAGCGGTTATGCTCGTCTCTGTTTTTTGCTGACATCCTAAAAATCTCCTTTTCCCAAATCATCTAATTTATTTGCCATCTCGGTTTGCTTTGAAGGGAACAAGTGTGCATATCGGTAAGTAACTTCAATGCTTTCGTGTCCGAGCCTGTCCGCAATAGCTAAGGCTGTAAATCCCATTTCTATTAAAAGCGAAACATGCGAATGTCTTAAATCGTGTATTCTTATACGCTTGACGCCTGCTTCTTTTGCACCTCTGTCCATTTCGTGATGCATATAGCTTTTTGAGACAGGAAAGATTCGGTCATTTTCTCCGGCGCCGTAAAACATACCGAGATATTCCTGCATTTCTTCACAAAGGAATTTCGGCATTTTAATTGTGCGGTTGCTTTTCTTTGTCTTAGGCGTAGTGATAACATCTCTGCCTTTTAAACGCTGATAGGATTTGTTAATCGTGACCGTTTCCGCTTTGAAATCAAAATCTTTAGGCGTTAAGGCAAGCATTTCACCTTCACGGATACCGCACCAATAAAGCATTTCAAAAGCGTAAAAAGAAATGGTTTTGTCCATCATTGCTCCGGAAAACTTCTTGTATTCTTCCAAAGTCCAGAATTGCATTTCTTTTCGTTCCTCCGTTCCCATATTCCCGGCGATTGCGGCAGGGTTAGACTTCAAACCGTAATATCGTACAGCGTGGTTAAACAGGGCGCTTAACTGATTATGAACGGTTTTCAGATAGGTCTGTGAATATTTCCTGCCGCTCTTATCGGTAAGTTCTCTGATTTCATTCTGCCATTCGATAACATCCTTTGCCGTAATATCGCATAGTCTGCGCTTTGCAAAATACGGCAGGATTTTCTTTTGTATAATGCTTTCCTTTGTAAGCCATGTGTTTTCTTTGAGTCTTGGCTTTATGTCTTTCTCATAAAGTTCTGCAAAACTTTCAAAGCTCATTGTTACATCAGCCTGCTTTTGCATCAGAAATTCTCGTTCCCATTCCTGCGCTTCTCTTTTAGTTGCGAACCCTCGCTTGAATTTTTGCTGTCGTTCGCCTTTCCAATCTGTGTAACGAAACTGCACATACCAAGTTCCGTTCTTTTCATTCTTAAATGCCGCCATTTTTAATCGCTCCTTTCGGTTGTTTTAGTTGAATAGAATTTTTCGTGGAAGAATTTTCGGTCAATTCTGCCGGGTATTGTTATACATCCGGTTGCCTTTAATTCTTTATTTAACTTGCGTATAAGCTTGTAGGCATAGGATATGGAAACTCCCATTTCTTCTGCTACATCTTCAACACGCAAAAACATTTTGTCTGCCATTTTCATCATCCTTTCTTTCATTTTTTACAATTATTTAGTGTCGGAGAACTTTCTGACCGCATTCCGATTTGCCCGAGCGGATATGCCATTACCGTGACATATGACGGTTATTCAGTTGTTAGAAATATACTTAACGCTATTTGCTTAACTATTATACTAAACAAATTCCGTAAAGTCAAGTGGCTTTTGAGAAAATATTTACTCTTTTTGCTTTGGTTGCCTTGACATACACTAAACATATATGATATACTTATCGCATATTACATAAACAAGGAGCGTAATTGCTATGGCAATCGGTGAAAGAATTCGTTTCTTCCGCAATCTGCGGGGAATGACACAAAAGTATCTGGGAACGGTAGTCGGCTTTCCCGAAAAGACCGCTGACATCCGTATGGCGCAATATGAATCAGGCTCAAGAACGCCGAAAGCTGATTTAACCGAAAACCTTGCCGGTGTGCTTGGAGTTTCACCGCTGGCTCTGTCTGTACCCGACATTGACAGCTATCTCGGTTTAATGCACACACTGTTTACATTAGAGGATCGCTATGGATTAACAGTTGAAAAGACCGAGAACGGCATTTCTATGCGTGTTGACTCTCGCAAGGGGACGGACGCTGCCGAGCTTTCCGAAATGATAAATGCGTGGGCAGAACAGGCTAAAAAATACCACAAAGGCGACATCAGCCGTGAGGACTATGACAAGTGGCGTTATTACTATCCGAAGTATGATGAAACTTCTGGTTATGTAAGAGTGCCGTCGCAGGGAATAAGTGATATGTTGATTAACGCATTAAAAAAGGAACAGGAGGAATAACCATATGAACTATGCAAGCAAAGGTACTGAACTTCGCCGTGCAATCAAGGAGCTTGTTTTCGACTATATGAAAAACTCGCCCGATTGTGCAATATACGCAGATGGGTTAAAGCAAGCCGAGATTTTTCGCCAATGTGGTTTGGATTGGGGCGAGTACCCCAATGCAACCTCATCCAATCAGCAGTATTGGATAGTAGCGCTTCTTAGAGAGCTGGAATCCGAGGGAAAAGTTCAACGTGACGTTGACAGCAAAAAGTGGAGAATCAAATAACAAACAAAAAAGAGCTAACTGACTTCTCAAAAAATCAGTTAGCTCTTTTCTTTTACAATAATTCAAATAATGTTGCCATTTTGTTGCCACAGAGGGCTTCAAATAGCATAAAGCCTTTATTCATGGGCTTTTTTGTGGGTGTGAAATTATTCCCACTCAATAGTTGCCGGAGGTTTGCTTGTCACATCATAGACAATTCTGTTAATGTTTTTTACTTCGTTAACTATTCTGACGGATATTTTTTCAATAATCTCATAAGGAATATGAGCAAATTCTGCTGTCATAAAATCGGTTGTAGTAACAGCACGCAGTGCAAGTGTATAGTCATAAGTCCTGCTATCTCCCATTACACCGACTGAACGCATATTTGTAAGAACGGCAAAATATTGATTAATTTCAGTATCAAGGCCAGCTTTTGCAACTTCCTCACGGAAAATAAAATCAGCCTCTCGTAAAATATCTAATCTATCCTTTGTAATTTCTCCAATAACCCTTATTGCAAGCCCTGGCCCTGGGAAGGGTTGCCTGTTTACAAGATAATCGGGTAGGCCTAGAGTTTTTCCAAGCTCACGAACTTCATCTTTAAATAGCAGCTTAAGTGGCTCGATAATCTCTTTAAAATCGACATAATCAGGTAAGCCTCCTACATTATGATGGCTTTTAATTACAGAGGCATCACCTACTCCGCTTTCGATAATATCAGGGTAGATTGTTCCTTGAACAAGGAAATCAACAGTACCGATTTTTTTGCTTTCCTCTTCGAAAACTCTGATAAACTCTTCGCCTATGATTTTACGCTTTTTTTCAGGCTCGGATACACCCTTAAGCTTTGCAAGAAAACGCTCCTGCGCATTTACACGAATAAAATTTATATCCCAATTTGCAAACGCTTTTTCAACCTCATCGCCCTCATTTTTTCTCATAAATCCATGGTCTACAAAAATACAGGTAAGCTGTTCACCAACAGCTTTTGAAAGCAACGCACACGCAACTGAGCTATCGACACCTCCTGAAAGAGCAAGCAATACTTTCCCTTTTCCCACTTGATTTTTTATGCTATTAATGGAGGTTTGGGCATATTCTTTCATAGTCCAGTCACCCTTTAGAAGGGCAATTTTTTTAAGGAAATTTCCGATTATTTCAAAGCCGAATTTTGTGTGATTTACTTCAGGATGGAATTGTACACCATAAAGATTTTTTTTAGTGTTTTCAATAGCGGCATAAGGGCATTTTTCAGTAGTTGCAATTACTGAAAACCCATTTGGGAGGTTAGTTATATAGTCATTATGGCTCATCCATGCAGAAAATTCTTTTTCAGTATTTGCGAATAATTGAGAGTCATTGACTCTTAAAATAGATTTTCCATATTCCGACAAGCTAGAATCCTTAGCTTTTGTCACTTTTCCACCTAAGACATGGCACATAAGCTGTGCACCATAGCATATACCTAGTATAGGTGTGTTAAGCTCAAATATTTCTTTGTCGATTTTAGGCGCATTTTCTTCATACACACTATTTGGTCCGCCTGTGAAAATAATTGCCTTTGGATTTTTTGCTTTGATTTCAGCTATTGAGGTTTTATATGGCAACACTTCGCAATACACATTATGCTCTCTAACTCGTCTGGCAATAAGCTGGTTATATTGTCCGCCGAAATCTAAAATTATTACCATTTCCTGTGATATATCAGACATAAATACCCCTACTTCTTTTTGTTTTTAGTGAAAAGACCAAAAATATATATAACTAGCATTATCATGCCTATTGCTATAAATATTCCAAGCATACCTTGTAGCATTATTTCTAATGACTGCCCAAGTGTAGCAGGGTCAAATTTAAATTCATAATTAGTAGATTTATTTGCTATGTGTAAAAAACTGCTTAAAAATTTCATAAAAACTCCTTACTTTTAGCCTATTAACGGTGAAACAAGTTTTAATATCAAGCCACCTGCGATAACTGAAGCTATCTGTCCTGATACATTAGCAGCTGCAGCATGCATTAACAGATGGTTTGTAGGATCTTCTTTAAGTCCCATTTTGTGAACAACCCTAGATGACATGGGGAAAGCAGAAATTCCAGCAGCACCGACCATTGGATTGATTTTGTTTTTAGTAAATAGATTGATGAATTTGCCGAATAAAACACCGCCGGCTGTATCAAATATAAATGCAAATAAACCAAGCGCAAGTATAAGGAAGGTTTCAACAGTGACAAACTTGTCTGCCTGCATTGTTGTAGAAACAGCTAAGCCAAGTACGATAGTAATCAAGTTTGCAAGCTCTTTTTGAGCTGTTTGAGAAAGCCCTTCTAAAACGCCACATTCTCTAATAAGATTACCAAACATTAAAAATCCTACAAGAGATACGGATTGGTTGGAAATAAGTCCTGCAATTAAAGTAACAAAGATGGGGAATGCAATTCTTACACTTTTTGAAACATTAGTCGGATTATATGGCATTTTAATAGCACGTTCTTTTTTGGTGGTAAGTGCCTTGATAACTGGTGGTTGAATAATCGGCACCAAAGCCATATAAGAATATGCAGCGACAATAATTGCACCACTGTAAGAAGCATTGAGTTCATTAGCTACAAAAATAGAAGTAGGGCCATCAGCAGCACCGATAATAGCAGCTGATGCAGCATTAGCAAAATCAAAGCCTATTATCCTTGCAAGTCCAAAGGTGAAAAATATGCCAAACTGTGCGGCAGCACCGAAAAGCATCATTTTAGGATTGGACAGCAATGGTCCAAAGTCAATCATTGCACCTATTCCGATAAACAGTAAAAGAGGAAACAATTCATTTCCTATACCCATATCATAAAGTCTGTCGATAGCACCTATTTCACCTAAAACATTTCCAGTTTCATCATATTGTGTAACAGCGCCGGAAAGCGGAAGGTTTACTAAAATGGCACCAAAGCCTATTGGCAAAAGCAATGTAGGTTCCATTTCTTTTTTAATAGCAAGGTAAATGAGTAATGCGCCTATCGCCCACATCAACACCATTTGCCAAGTAATGTTTGTAAAGTTACCAAATAAATTGGTAAAAATGCTAAGTATTTTCTCCATTAAATAAACCCTTTCATAAAAACATCATTACTATTGATTATACTATATGGTATTAAGCTTGTCAATAAAAATCTTTTTATGCTGAAAAACAAATCGACTCTAATATTTTTATATATAGTATATCAAAACCTGTACTAAAATAAATATCTTATGAATATATTTTCATAGCAGGCAAGTACAAGGTTGTATGAATGTTCAGATAGCTTTAGTATTCTGAAAATCACAGCCGCCGGAAGCAATTGAAAACAGCAGAAAGGAATTGATTTTATGGACCTAATTCTCAATAAAGAACAGGTTTTTGTAAACGAAATTGTTTATGACGGTCAAGCTGAGCAGGGAGTTGAATTTGACTATGTTCTGCCAGATTATTATCCCGATATTTTCAGGATTTTAAAATGCTCGCTTTGCCCCAGAATTACGTCTTACAATGTTGCAGGTGACAAGCTTAATTTTGATGGAGTGGTGTACATTAAGGTTTTATATCTGTGTGAAAGCAGTAATAAAATACATTGTGTAGACCAAAGGATGACTTTTTCAAAGTCGGTTGATTTAGGGAAAAATGTTGAGGATAATAATCCTCAGGTTAGCATTGTGCCGAAGGTTGATTATAGCAATTGCAGAGCAATTAGTGAAAGAAGACTGGACATAAGGGGAGCTATAAGCTGCAAGATTAAGGTTTGTGCTACACGTTCAAGTGAGATTTTATCACAGGTAGACGGGGACGGAATACAAGCAAAAACCGAAAGCTTAACTTACAGTGGGAAAAAGCTAAATTGTAAAAAACAGTTTACCACAAGAGAAGATATTGAGGTAAGTACAAATTCAGAGGGGATAGCAAATATTCTGCACTTTGAGGCAGTGGCTGTTGTGACCGACTATAAGGTTATCCCGGGTAAGGTAGTAATAAAGGGTGAGGCTCAGATAAAAGCACTCTATACATTAAAGAGTGATGATGAAATGGGTGCTGAGGTGATGGAAGCAGCAATACCTTTAAGCCAGATTATTGATGCTGATGGAATAAGCGATGAACATTCCACACTTGTGGAAATAAACATTACAAATTCCGATTTAAGTGTAAAGAGGGATGATAGTGATACGGGAAAAGTTTTTACAGCAGAAATTGTTTGTGAATGTATAGTAACGGCACAAAAAGAAGAAAAGGCTGAAATTATTTCCGATGTTTATTCGGTTGATTATGAAACAGAATTTTCAAAAGGTGTAATCAAGCTTGAAAGCTTGCCTCAGGTGGTGACGCAGCCAATTACTCAAAAAGCTGCCATGGAAATTACAGAAGGTGAGCTTGAAACAACATATGATGCATGGGCAGAGATAATAAATTCTTCATGCAAGGTGAGAGATGATGGTGAAATAGTAGTTACAGCACAACTTAATTGTCAATTAATAGGAAAGCTATCCGATGGAACAATTGTTTTCGTGGAAAAACAAATTCCCGTAGAAGCAAATGCACAGGCAAATGAAATTTCAACCGATACTAATATTGATTATTTGCTAAAAATTACGTCAGTAAGCTTTAATGTTGTTTCGGGTAGTATAGTTGATTTAAGAATACAGCTTAATCTGAGATGCGTTTTATATAAAGTAAAAAGTGTTGAAGTAATTGATAATGTAAATGTACTTAAGGATAAACCTAAGGATAAAAATAATGAATACGCCCTAAGACTTTATTATGCGAGTTCGGGTGAGGATTTGTGGACAATTGCAAAGCACTATAATACATCGATAGAAGCAATAAAAACAGAAAATGAAATTGATGACCAGCAGAAAGCCAGTGGAGGGCTGCTGCTTATCCCAATAATCTAAACAGGAGGGCGTATTTTTTATGAGTGAAAACATCTATTCAGATATTGCAAAACGCACCGACGGCAGTATTTATATAGGTGTCGTCGGACCTGTAAGGACAGGAAAGTCAACGTTTATAAGCAAATTTATGAACAACCTTGTTATTCCAAACATTAGTGGTGAATATCGCAAGGAACGTGCTATTGACGAGCTTCCTCAGTCTGCGGCAGGTAAAACAATTATGACGACAGAGCCTAAATTTGTACCCGAAGAGGCTGTAAATATCGAGCTTGAAAACGGTGTAAAAATGTCAGTAAGGCTAATTGACTGCGTAGGATATATTGTACCCAGTTCAATAGGATATATTGAAAATGAGGCACCAAGAATGGTAGTAACTCCTTGGTTTGAAGAGGAAATACCCTTTAATATGGCTGCTGAGGTAGGCACACAAAAGGTTATAAACGAACATTCTACAATTGGGCTTGTTATTACTACTGATGGTTCTATCACTGATATTCCCAGAGAAGAGTATGAAGAGGCAGAGGAAAGAGTTATTACAGAACTGAATGAGATAAACAAACCTTTTGTTGTAATTTTAAATACAATGCATCCGGAAAATTCGGACACAAAAGATTTAGCAAATAAGCTAGCACAAAAATACAGCAGACCTGTGCTTGTAGTAAATTGTCTTGAAGTAGATGAGAATAAAATTAAAGAAATTTTAACTCAGGTGCTTTTTCAATTTCCAGTAAAAGAAATTAATATAAAGATTCCTAAATGGATTACGGCAATGCCTAAGGACCATTGGTTAAAAAAGGATATATTTGACTCCATGAAAGCAGCAGCTGAGGGTATAAAGACTATTGAAGAGGTGAAAAACTTTACTTGCTCTTTGTCTGAAAGCGAATATATTACTTCATGCGGTATTGAGAGCATTGATTTGGGAAAGGGTGCCGGAAATATAGAGGTTAGTGTAAGAGGAGATTTATTCTATCAGATTTTAGGTGAAACAACCGGTATTGAGCTTAATGACGAGAGTGATTTGATGCCGACAATGATTGAACTTACCAGAATCAAACGCAAATATGAAAAAGTAAGTGCAGCGTTAGATGAGGTATCAGCAACGGGGTATGGGATTGTTCTTCCTTCACTTGAGGAGCTTACTCTTGAAGAGCCTGAAATAGTTAAGCAAGGTGGAAAGTATGGAGTGAGATTAAAGGCTAGCGCTCCCTCTATACATATGATGGCTGCTAATATTACGACTGAGGTAAGTCCCATAGTAGGCAGCGAAAAGCAGAGTGAAGAGCTTGTAGTATATTTGCTTAAAGAATTTGAGGAAAATCCTACAAAGATTTGGAGTAGTAATATTTTTGGCAAATCATTACATGAACTAGTAAATGAAGGGTTGCATAATAAATTATATAGAATGCCTGCTGATGCCAGACAAAAGCTGCAAGAAACAATAGAAAGAATAATAAATGAAGGCTGCGGCGGCTTAATTTGTATTCTGCTGTAATATGATTGCTAACAAGGATAACTTCCTTGTTAGTTTTTTTTATTTATTAGAATATGTTGATAATTATGGTCATATTGTTTGGTAATAATTATTAAATATTTACTTGTAAAATTTAAATAATTTTAAATTTTATATATTGAAAATCATTTTGTAGTATGCTATAATTAAAATATTGTATAATTATATCAATTTTATTTATAGCGATTGGTTTTATAGCTATATTTATGATTGGTAATTATATTTTAAATAATTTTGAGTGTGAGAGGATTTATTATGGACGAATTTGAAAGCCTGTTTAAAAAAGATGAACAAAATCCCCTAAAAAGAGAAGAAGATAGTGTATCTGCTTTTACTAAAGAATATGAGGAGTATGACCCCTTTAAAGCTGATGAGGAATATCAAAAATCCTTTGATGACAATAATTCGCAAACTGCAAGACTTGATGAAAAGAACATGGAGGACATATTAAATTTTTCTGTGCCTGCTGAGAATGTGCCTGTTTTTGAAGCTGTTAATAATTATTCAAAGCCAAAAAGCGGAAAGCTTTTGCCTATTATGATTATTATGATAATTTTATTGGCTATTGCAGGTGCTGTGTTTGTTTTTTATCCTTATATATATAATTTCATGAAAATGACATCTTTAAGTGATGCGGAATATTCTGCTTTTATGGAGAAAAAGACGCTTGATAAGGTTGTTGATGAAATTTTCAGCGAAAAATCAGCCGATGAGCCTTTAACCTCCTCAGATATGGGCATTAATGTTGAACTTACTGAACAGAGCCTCACCATGCTGCAAGCTATTAGCGTTGATTTAAAATCTATTAAGCTTGATAATAAAATCGATGTCAATGATGGTAAAACTAGGGCGAAGTCTGTTTTGGGTACTGATAAGGGCGACGTCATTGACATTACAGCTTTTTATAATGAAGAATCGGAAACCTGTTATTTTACTGCTGAAAAGCTGCTAGATGGCTTTGTGAAAGCTAGTATAAAGGATATTAATGAGGCTGCTGGAATTTCAGCTGTTGATGCTGAGGATATTTCCAATTTGACAAATGAAGAGCTTTCCACATTGTGCAAGAGTATTTTGTCAGCTTATGAGCAGGCTGGAAAAGACCTTGATGCAAAGCTTGAGAAAAATGTAACGATGAATATCGGTGATATATCAAAAGATGCGAATGTAGTTACTGTTAAGCTTGATAAAGAGAAAACTGTATCTTATATTAAAGCTGTTTTTAACAACTTAAAAAGTGATGAAGAATTTAAATCTATCTGTAATAAACATGATATCGACATTTCTGTTTTAGACACAGAAGCAGAAAGCATTAGTTCGGCTGATTTTGACGGGATATATACTATTGATACATATTTCGATAAAAAAGGCGTAATGATAGGAAAATCTGTTTATAGTGACAGTGGTGAGAATAAAATTGAAATTGCATTTGTAGAGGAAAAAGGCAATTTTTCATTTGTTGCTAATATAAATGAGGGCGATGATGTACTTACTCTAGGGTTTGACAATAAAGTCAATAAGAATAAAAATAATGGCGAGATTTATTTAAAAACTAAAGGCAGCCAGAAACTTAGCTTTAAGCTAAGTTACACTGATTTAGAAGTTGTAAATCAGAAAAACAGCTTTATGAATGGTAGTATTAAATTTAGCATTGATGGAAATGGTATTCCTGTTGAATTAATGGATATTGTAAAATCTATTTCAATCAAATTGGAGGCGGATGAAAAACGACAGGATATTGCCATTAAATCTAGCTACGCTAATATTGATGTTTATTATCAGTTGAGAGATACCGAGGAGTTTACTATGCCTGCTGATGACGATGTGATTTTAGATGTAAAAACCTCAGAAGACTTAGATAAATTATCTGAAATTATTAATGAAGAGGAATTGCAAAATATTATTAGTAAAATCTTTGGGGATAATTTTTTATTGAATCCATTTATCTCAAGTGGTTATTCAAGTTACACACCTGATTATGGTCAATATGATATGAGTCAATTTGAAGATGAGCAGGATATTGATGAAATTTTAAAGATACTTGAGCAAAATGATTATCAGCAATATGATATTTCATAAAAAAGAGAAAAGCGAAGGTTTTCCCCCTTCGCTTTTACTTTGCCTGTGATTTGATTGGACACTCTTAGGACTGTTTTTTAGTTTTTGCTATTAGTTGCAGCCACATCCGCAGTTGCAGCTATTGTTGTCGCATCCACAAGTGTTGCAGCTGTTCATAAGAAGCATGAGAATCAGAATAGTCCATAGACAAGAGTTGTTTTGGCCAAAGCACATAATAAAATCCTCCTATAAAATGTTGTTTCTGCCGTTTGGCTTTGATTTGAAACTTTCGTTTCATAGTATATTTTATGTTTTAAGAGAAATTGTGTTACAATTACTAATTAAATATATATTTTTTAAGTATTTTATTTTCGACATATAAAATTACTAAATTATGGCATAATATATAAAGTGAACTAGAAAGATTTATCACAGGTGAAAAGAAAGGATAAGGCAGATGGTAGAGTTTAACGGATTTACACAAAAGGCTAATATTGCTTTAAATGCTGCTGTAAAGGCAGCTATGGGATACGGGCATACTTATATAGGGAGTGAACATATGCTAGCCGGTCTTATGACAAAGGATAGTGGTGTAGCATTTGTTTTGCTGGAAAAGCAAGGTATAAAAAGGCATGATGTATTGCAAAAGCTTGAAATGCTAGTGGGTAAGGGATTTCCTACAAAGCTGGGGATAGGAGATTTTACACCGAGGAGCAGAAGAATCTTAGAGCTTGCTACAACCTATTCACGTGCGGCAGGGCACAAGCTGGCAGGAACGGAGCATATTTTAAGGGCAATTCTTGCAGATAAGGAATGCTATGGAGTAATTTTTCTAAGGGATTTAGGCGTAAATATAAGCGCTATTACTGCTGAGTGCTCTGCTATTTTGTCACCCGATGCAAAAAGCAAGAGTGATAGTGATTATATGGAAACCTCCACAAGGCAAGGACGGTTTTCTAATAATTCCCCCACAAAATTAAAGGGCGCATTGTCTAAATATGGCTTAGATTTAACTGAAATGGCAGCGATGGGTAAAATTGACCCCGTGATAGGCAGAGAAGAGGAAATAAGCAGAGTAGTACAAATTATTTTAAGAAGAACAAAGAATAATCCATGTCTTATAGGCGAAACAGGTGTAGGTAAAACAGCTGTGGCAGAGGGCTTGGCACTAAAAATAATAAATGGTGATGTTCCTGAGGTTATGAGAGAGAAGAGGCTTTTTATGCTTGATATAACCTCTATGCTTGCTGGTGCAAAATATAGGGGAGATTTTGAGGAACGTATAAAGTCAGCTATTGAAGAAGTGATGAGGAATAAAAATATTATACTTTTTATAGATGAGATTCATAATATTATAGGTGCAGGTGCGGCAGAAGGTGCAATTGATGCTGCAAATATATTGAAGCCTCAGCTTGCCAGAGGCGAATTACAGCTAATTGGCGCTACCACACTTGATGAATATAGAAAGTTTATTGAAAAGGACTCTGCCTTGGAAAGACGCTTTCAACCGGTGACGGTAAATGAGCCTGACGAAAGTTCGGCTAAAGAAATATTATTAGGATTAAAGCAGAAGTATGAATCTCATCACAAAGTAAAGATTAGTGATGATGCAATAAAAGCTGCTATTGAGCTATCGGTAAGATATATTACTGATAGATTTCTGCCTGATAAAGCAATAGATTTAATTGATGAGGCAGCCTCTGCAAAAAGACTTCAAAGTGCAAATATGCCTTCTCCGATTAAGGAAATTGAAGATGAGCTAAGAAAATTACAATTTGATAAGCAGATAGCAATTAATAGTCAAGATTTTGAAAAAGCAGCACAGCTAAGAGATGTCGAAGAGGTTTTATTAACAAAGCTTGAGCTTAAAAAACGTGAATTTGCTGATAAAGCTGATGACTTTGGCGAGGTTGTTCGCAGTGATATAGAAAAAATTGTTGCAGAGTGGACGGGTATACCACTTTCACGCTTAGATATAGATGAAAGTAAAAAGCTTGCAAATCTTGAAAAAATACTTTTAAAAAGAGTGATAGGACAGGATAAGGCTGTCAAACTTGTAGCGAATGCAGTACAAAGGGGGCGTACAGGCTTTAACGATCCACAAAAGCCTATTGGAAGCTTTATATTTTTAGGTGCTACCGGTGTAGGAAAAACAGAATTATGCAAGGCTATGGCAGAGGCTATGTTTGGTGATGAAAAAAGGCTAATTAGATTTGATATGTCTGAATATATGGAAAAACATTCAGTATCAAGGCTTATAGGTTCGCCTCCTGGATATGTCGGCTATGATGAGGGAGGGCAATTAACTGAAAAGGTTAGAAGAAATCCTTACTGCGTAATATTGTTTGATGAAATAGAAAAGGCTCATAGTGATATTTATAATATTCTTTTGCAGATACTTGAGGATGGTATGCTCACTAGTTCTCAAGGTAGAAAGGTTAATTTTAAAAATACAATTATTATTATGACGAGTAATATTGGCGCTGATTTTATTGTCAAAAACAAGCCCTCAATTGGTTTTGCTGGGATAGACACAGAAAGAAATATGGAGGAACAGATAAAATCGGAGCTTAAAAAGCAGTTTCGTCCTGAATTTTTAAATAGAATTGATGAAGTTATTATATTTAATCGCTTAAAAAGAGATGATTTAAAAATTATTTGTGCAAACTTGCTTGAAAAGGTTAGGCTAAGGGCAAAGGCTATTGGCATTGAAATAGTTTTTTCTGATAAGACAAAGGAATTTTTACTGAATAAGGGCTATGATGAGGCTTATGGTGCAAGACCTATGAAACGAGCAATAAATGCTAAGGTGGAAAATATGCTTGCTGCATATTTGCTTAACGGAAAGATTAAAAAAGGAGATAGTGCTGTTGTAGATGTCGGAAAAGACGGTGAGCTGATAGCCGTGCTTGAAGAAGCTAAGCTTTTGGAGTGCTCTGAGTGAATTTGTTTAACAAGGGGAGGTTAATCTCCCCTTAAAATATGTAAACCTCAAATTTTTCTTGCAAACTAAAGCAAATTGATATATAATACTTATAGCTATTAAAACAAAGTAAGGGGTAAGTATGTCTGAAAATCGAGATTTTGTTGAGATATTTGCAGATGGTGCGTGTTCGGGGAATCCTGGTCCGGGCGGATATGGGGTTATTTTAAGATGCAGAGGAAAAGAAAAGGAAATATACGGCGGAGAAGTGAATACGACAAATAATCGCATGGAGTTAAGTGGTGTTATCGCAGGGCTTTCAGCTTTAAATCGTCCTTGTGATGTGAAGATAACAAGTGATAGCAAATATGTCGTTGATGGTATAACAAAGGGATGGGCGGAAAAATGGCAAAAGAATAATTGGATAAAATCAGACAAAAAGCCGGCACTAAATTCAGATTTGTGGGAAGAGCTTTTGCATTTGTTAAAAATACATAATGTTAGATTTAATTGGATAAAAGGCCATGCAGGGCATCCGGAAAATGAGAGATGCGACAGGCTTGCAGTTTCTCAGCGTGATTATTATGCTGCTAAAATCAGGGGGTAGGACATTGTTTATTAATATAAATGGTATAAATACTCACTATATTTCCAGTGGGAATGGCGAAAACATTCTTTTGCTGCATGGGTGGGGTACAAGTGTTGAACCATTTAAGGGCATAATATCCTTATTAGAGAAGAAATTTTGCGTTACAGCACTTGATTTGCCCGGATTTGGGCAGACACAGGAGCCTGAAAAGGCATTTGGCGTTGATGACTTTGCTGATTTTGTATTGGAATTTATAAGGCAAATGCATTGTAAAAGATTAATTTTACTAGGTCATTCACTAGGTGGTAGGATAATAATAAAGCTTGCGTCCAGAAAAAACCTACCATTTGAAATAAGCAATATAATTCTTATTGATAGTGCAGGTGTTATGCCGAAAAAAACAATTGTTCAAATAGTCAGGCAAAAGGCTTTTAAGCTATCTAAAAGAATCTTGACTTCACGTTTAGGAAGCAAGGTTTTTCCCAATGCACTTGAAAAATTAAAAAATAAAATGGGCTCTGAGGATTATAAAAATGCTAGTGAAATTATGAGGCAAACCTTGGTGCGTGTGGTTAATGAGGATTTAACACCTTTTATGCCTAAGATAAATTCGCCCTCTACCTTGCTTATATGGGGAGAAAATGATGATGCCACACCTTTAAGCGACGGAAAAATAATGGAGGAATTAATACCTGAGGCAGGTCTTGCAATAGTTAAAAATGCGGGACACTATCCTTTTTTAGACCAGCCATATGTAGTAAATAGCATTTTGAGCAGCTATTTAAATATTAGTTAAAATTGGAGATGTTATGGAAATTATATTTTATCTCAGTATTATTTTATCTGCCATAGCCAGCGTGATAAGTATAATAAATAATATACATATTTTTCAGCTGAATTATTATCGTACTGATACGCAGCTTTCATGGCTCATGAAAAACAAATGCTTGCTTGTGTTTAATGCTTTTGCATTTTTGCTTGGCATTTTTTCTATAAAGCTATGGTATTCGCCTATAATTTTGCTAATTGTGATTTTCCTATTTTATATTAAGAAAAATTATAAAAAAGAAACAAAAAAGCCTCTTGTATATACAGCACGAGTAAAAAGACTTTTAGTAACTACATTTATAATTGTTTTAGCTTTGTATTCGCTTATATTTATTACCTCAACACTTGATGTTTTAGTTATTGCTTGTGTTTTTGCTTTTTCTCCAGTAATTATTCTTATTGCAAACCTAATTAATCAACCCATTGAAAAGGCTGTGCAAAGATATTATATTAATGATGCTAAGAAAATACTCAAATCACATTCAAGCTTGATTATAATCGGTATTACAGGCAGCTATGGGAAAACCAGCATGAAGTATTATCTCACTACAATTCTCAATGGAAAATTTAATACATTAATGACTCCTGAAAGCTATAATACCCCGATGGGAATTGTTAAAACAATAAGGACGGAGCTAAAGCCTACTCACCAGATATTCGTATGTGAGATGGGCGCGAAATGGGTAAATGATATAAAAGAAATATGTGATATTGTTCATCCTCACCATGGAATTATTACTTCAATAGGCGAACAGCATTTAGAAAGCTTTGGCAGTCTTGAAAATATAGTGAAAACAAAGCTGGAACTGGCTGATGCTTTACCGGAAAATGCAGTGCTTTTAATGAATGGAAACAGCGACGCTATTATTAACAATCTACCCCAGAGAAAATACGAGTTATATGGTACACAGCAGGCAGATAAAAGTGATAGCTTTTCTTATACTGCATTTGATATTAAAGCCAGCAGAAGTGGAATGAGCTTTTCAATAAAATCAGAGAAGGAAGTAGCTGAGAATCTTTCGGCAAAGCTATTAGGTGAGCATAATGCAATTAATCTAGTAGGTGCTGTTGCTATGGCTATGAAGATGGGTATGACTATTGATGAAATTCGACCTCAGCTAAGAAAAATAAAGGGAGTACCGCACAGGCTGCAATTGCTTGATAAGGGTGATATAACTTTTATAGATGATGCTTACAATTCCAACCCTAATGGTTGTAAGGCGGCACTTGATACACTTGCTTTATTTGATGATTATAAGGTGCTTGTTACTCCCGGAATGGTTGAGCTTGGAGGGATGCAGGACGAACTCAATGAGCAGTTTGGAAGGCAAGCTGCAAAAGTCTGCGACTATGTGATTTTAGTAGGTGAAAAGCAGGCTGTTCCTATAAAAAAAGGATTATATGAGGAAAACTTTCCTGCAAAGCAGATTTTTGTTGCAAGCAGTATACATTCAGCATTATCACATATAAATGTAATAAAAACAGATAAAAGAAAAATAGTTTTATTGGAAAATGATTTACCAGATAACTATTAGTAGAGGTGTGTTATGAAGATAAGAGTAGGTGTTTTTTTCGGTGGGAAAAGTGTGGAACATGAGGTTTCTGTTATTTCTGCTGTTCAGGCAATGAAAAATTTAAATGAAGAAAAATATGATATTATACCCATTTATATTACTAAAAAGGGTGAATTTTTTACTAATGCTGTTATGAGGGAGATAAAAGCATTTGAAGACGTTGATCTGCTCCTTCAAAAGTCACAGAGAGTTACTTTTATAAACTATGAGAATAAGGTTGTGATGACAAAATACCCAGCAAAAAAGCTAGGTAAAAATGATATTTCATATATTGATGTTGCACTTCCTGTTACTCATGGCACAAATGTAGAAGATGGTGCTTTGCAAGGTTATTTTAAAAGCTTAGGATTGCCTTTTGCAGGGTGTGATGTGCTTTCATCAGCGATAGGAATGGATAAGTATGTGTCTAAGGTTTTACTTAGGAACGGTGGATTTCCTGTTGTAGATGGGTATAGATACTCTTTTGTTAATTATAAAAATCCTGAAAATGTAGTAAATGATATTGAAAAAAAGCTTGAATATCCTATTATAATTAAACCGGTAAATTTAGGCTCAAGCATTGGTATTTCTAAGGTAAATACTAAAGAAGAGCTTGAAGTAGCTTTAGAAGATGCTTTTTCATATGCAAGTGCTATAATTGCCGAGCCTTGCGTTGCTAATCTTCGTGAAATAAATTGTTCTGTTCTTGGAGATATTGAGTTTGCTGAAGCGTCAGAATGTGAAGAGCCATTAAATGCAAGTGATATATTGAATTTTCATGATAAATATGAAGACGGTGGCAAAAGTTCAAAAGCTGGAATGGCTAGCTTAAAGCGTAAAATTCCTGCTAATATAAGCGACGAGCTTAGAGAAAATATTAGAAAAACTGCAGTAGAATCATTTAAGTATCTTAACTGCAATGGTGTGGCAAGGATAGATTTTCTGCTTAATAATCATACGCAGGAATTTTATATTAATGAATTTAATACTATACCAGGTTCGCTTTCATTTTATTTATGGGATAAGATTGGCATGAAATATAATGCATTGTTAGATAGAATGATTGAGCTTGCTTTAAAACGTTTTAGACAGGAATCTGAGATTACCTTTTCCTTTGATACAAATATTCTTTCTAATGCGGGCTTAGGTTCAAAGGGGAGTAAATTATAATTGAGTGCGAATAAGCAAAGCTATAATTTTATGAATATAAAAAAGAGCAACCTGCAGTAATGCAGAGTTGCTCTTTTTTTATAATAGCTAACCATTCATACTAGTAGCCGCATAAAAATGTTCAGTATAATAAGTAGTAGTAATATCTACTTCTGCTACAACATCTCCTACGCTAAGACAGGCTATCATTTTACCATTTCCGATATATATTCCCCCAAAATCAGGAGAAGATGAATCGTCGGACCAAAAGAAAACTAAGTCGCCTGATTGCATTTTATCTTTTGAAACTCTAGTTCCTATTTTTACCTGTTCTTCAACAACACGTGGAAAACTGATAACATTATTCTGTTTTAAAACATAGTAAATAAAGCCTGAATTATCAAAGCCATTTACAGGGTCGGCACTGTTCATTGTAAAAGGAACACCTAATAGAGATTTTGCAGTAGTAGTGATTCTATACGCTAAATCACGATTAATATTCGGAGGGGTTGTAGTAACAATTGTAGTATCCGCAACTGTTGTAATAGAGGTAGTTTGCTGCATTGTGCTAGTGCTTGACTGAGAAACAGAGGTGTTAATATCATTATTAGAAGAGCTATTATCATCATCCTTGCAGGCTGAAAGCACAAAGCTGAATATTACAATAAAAGCTATTGGTATAATTTGTTTTTTTGTCACCACTTACTCCTTTCTTTGTTAAAGGTTAAAGTGAATTAATTTACAAAAGTTTTCGTCTTTATTATACAACTAATTTTTGTAAACGTCAAGTAATAAAAGATTACAATACAATTGCAAAAGTGTATCATTATAAGATGATTTTTTTACTTATTCTTCACCATTTTTAATAAATTTAAACCAGCTAAAATCAAAATTACTTCCCGGCAGGAACACAAAGCTTATATCTGCTCTGCCGCTAAGCATATTAAGGTCAAATTCCCGTTCAACATAATCAGCACTTTGATTAAATTCAAGTACTTGAGTCATTCTTGTACCATTATCGCAGACATATCTTAGTTGTATTGTATTTTTTTCATTAGGTGTACGTCCACAAATAATTATTTTACTTGTTCCGGCACCAAAATTCATTTCCCCAAAGGATATGGTAACATTGTTTCCTATCCTTTCGATATTATTACCTGATATTTCAAAATTATCGCCGTACAATTCAATATTGTTTGTGGCAAGGTTTTTTTCGTACGCCTTGTTTATTTCTTTAAACTCAAATCCACCAAATATTATTCTATCCTTTATAACAAAGCAAATATCATGAACACCAATTATTTTTTCTGGTAAAGCGAATTTTACAGGTGAAAATCCATCCCATCTTCCATTGTGCGGGAAATTAGCAGTAATAATATGCTTGCCACCATTATCACAATCTCCAAGCCATAATTCAATAGGCACATCACCTTGTGTTGTGTTACCTATGTGTAAAATTAACTCGTTTGTACCATTTCCAAAATCATAGCTTTTATATAGTATTGAAGAACACCCTTCAAATCCACCTAAAGCACCGTTTTCAATAATTTTTAAAGCAGAATTTGAATAGTCAAAAAAGCTTGCACTAATAAAATCATAGGGCATTTTAACTGCCGAGCCTAAACCGCTAGCTGTAAATGTCATTTCCGAAATGACCCTTGGATGGTAAGCACCGTTGTTTGCCATCACACGCAATCTGAAATTACCGTCACCCAAAGCCTTTACAACGATTTTATCCTTTTCCGGCATAATAAGCTCTGCAATGGCACTTGTGCATACTACTCCATTTTCTTTTACAACCTTTACGCTGATATCATTATAGGTAGCATTTTTGGGATAAACATCAATTTTTACTAGTGCCTCGGGAAATTTTTCATTTAAATTTTTACTATCACAGCTAAGCTTAAGAGTTCTTATAGGCACTTCCTCGGTATATTCTGTCTGAAGTGTTGGATAAGCTCCTTTGCTTTTTGCATTGACAACAGAAATACCACAAGTATTTGATAAATCGGCTTTCCCTGAGTAAAGCTCTAGCATAGCACTTTCGAGGCCTATTCCTTCAGCTGATATTTGAATTTTACCACCACGAAGCTTTGATTGAAGTATAGCTACAAGCTTACCACTGAACAATCTTCTATTATCCCCTTTATAGCTGTCATAATCTGTGCTATCTCCATTATCCAATCCTACTAGTCTGGCAGCACCATTTACTTCAACCTTTACTCTGTTTACAGCGTTATCAACAGGGTTTCCATCTTTATCAATAGCGGATATTTCCACAAATATTAGATCTCTTCCATCGGCAAGCATAGCTTCCTTATTAGGCTTGAGAACAAGCTTTACTGCATCAGTGAAGGAATGTTTAAAGTCACTTGCTGCCATTATTCCATCTTTATTATAAGCTCGTGCCTCAAGTGTGCCTTTTTCATAGGGAACCTTCCACTTTGCGTGTAAAGTTTCACCTTTTTTATGATCAATCAGCTTTTCACCAAGAGAAATGCCATTTAAAAATAATTCAACTCTATCTAAATTTGAGTATACAATTACATCTATTATTTCACCCTCATTCCAATCCCAATAAGGAGAAATATGTACCATAGGGGATTTTTCAGGGTCTGTCCAGACACTTTGGTAAAAATAATAAGCCTCTTTAGGAAGTCCCGCAGTGTCCACAGCACCAAAAAATGAATTTTTACTTTTATATGGAGTAGGTTCACCGATATAATCAATACCCGTCCAAACAAATTGTCCAAGGCAATATTTTCTATCCCTATCCATTTGCCATGCTTTTTCATATAAAGCTCCCCAAGCGACAACTGAGTTGCCTAAAGATGAGCATTGCATATCATCATGCGTAAGAGCCGGCACATCAGCAGGAAAATGATATATCCCTCTGCTTGAAACTGTGGAGGCAGTTTCACTTCCATAAATTATCCAATCAGGATGGTTTTTATGATGTTCATCATAAAGTCCTTCAGCATAATTATATCCAGCAAGCTTTACTTCATTCGCACATTTTTGTGCATTTTCCCATTGCATAAAGTTTGAGCCAATGGTACATTTTGCATTTTCATAAGGGTCATGAGCTAAAACTACATCTCTTAGCATTTTTGTGACTTCAAGTCCTCTTTCACTAAAATGTGTGTCGTATATTTCGTTTCCAAGACTCCACATAATCACGCTAGGATGATTTCGGTCACGTTTTATCCAGCTTTCTACATCTTTCTTATACCATTCGGGAAAAAATCTAGCATAATCATATGGATTTTTCGGCTTTTCCCATATATCAAATGCCTCATTAACAACTAAAAAGCCCATTTCATCGCATAAATCTAAAAATTCTGATGCGGGCATATTATGAGAAGTGCGAATAGCATTTACTCCCATGCTTTTCATAATGCTTAACTGACGCTTGGCGGCTTCCGTATTAAAAGCAGCACCTAAAGCACCTAAGTCATGATGCAAGCATACACCCTTAAGCTTATGATATTTATTATTCAAGAAGAAGCCTTCATCAGCGTTGAATTCAATATCTCTAAATCCAAAGCTAACACATTCTCTATCCATCATTCTTCCACCGGAAAATACACTAGCCTCTATAAAGTAAAGATTGGGATTTTCCAAGCTCCATAACTGAGGATTATCTATATATAGGTTTTGAGAAGAATAGTCAATTGAATTTTCGAGTATGCAATATTCTTCACGAGAAGTGGCGATTTCAGCTCCGTTATAGTCAAATAGTTTTAAGATAATTTCGCCATTTGCTTCCCTGTTAAAATTATTGAAAATCTCACATTCAACATGAACCTTGCCCTTTTCACCATCAGTGGTAATATAAATTCCATTAGGTGCAAAATGAGTTCTTCT
>JAAYSD010000035.1 GCA_012518465.1 Clostridiales bacterium | reverse complement strand
TGGGTAGCGTGGATTTGCGCCAGTGCATTGATCATCAAATGCCTGCTCCACCATTTCATCTAATGTTGCTAAGAAATCCTCTTCCTTAACGCCATAATCTGCAATTGTCTTTTTAATGCCAATCTTAACCTTAAGTTCCTCAATTGCTTTAATAAGATTTTCAAATTTTTCCTCGACAGTCTTTCCGCCAAGCCCGTTAAAATCTGCGATTTCAGCGTATCTCTCCAGTGTATGGGGATATTTATATTGAGGGAATGTTCCCATCTTTGCAGGAGCTTTTTCAGCATTAAACCTCATAACATAGGTAATTAGCAATGCGTTAGCAACACCATGAGGCAAGTGATGGAAAGCACCTAGCTTATGTGCTAATGAGTGACATACTCCAAGGAATGCATTTGCAAAAGCTAAACCAGCTATTGCAGAAGCGTCAGCCATTTTCTGCCTAGCCTCAACATTTGTTCCATCCTCATAAGCAATAGGCAAATACTTAAATATATTTTTTGTTGCTGTTAATGCAAAGCCATCTGTATAATCAGTAGCAAGCATGGAAGCATAGGATTCAAGTGCGTGTGTCATAGCATCAATACCCGATGCGGCAGTAAGTCCCTTAGGCTGTGTCATCATATTATCGGTGTCAATTATCGCCATATTGGGTAGCAAAGCATAATCTGCCAAGGGATATTTTACACCTGTATTTTCATCAGTAATTACAGCAAATGGAGTACATTCAGAACCAGTACCTGAGGAAGTAGGAATAGCGATAAAATAAGCCTTTTCACCCATTTTAGGGAATGTATAAACTCTCTTTCTTATATCCATAAATCTCATAGCCATGTCATAGAAATTTGCATCAGGATGCTCATACATTACCCACATTATTTTAGCAGCATCCATAGCAGAACCACCACCTAAAGCAATAATGCAATCTGGCTTAAACAATCTCATCTCAGCAGCGCCACGCTTAGCACACGCTAAAGTTGGATCCGGCTCAACATCGAAGAAAGTTGAATGTGCTATTCCCATTTTATCAAGCTGATCTGTAACAGGCTTTGTATATCCATTTTGGAAAAGGAAGTTATCAGTTACAATAAATACTCTCTTTTTATTTAAAACTGTGCTTAATTCTCTTAAAGCAACAGGCATACAGCCTTTTTTGAAATAAACCTTTTCGGGGAGTCTGAGCCACAGCATATTTTCCCTCCTGAATGCAACAGTTTTAATATTTATAAGATGCTTTACACCAACATTTTCAGAAACGGAGTTTCCGCCCCAAGAACCACAGCCCAAGGTTAAAGATGGTGATAGATTAAAGTTAAACAAGTCACCGATACCACCCTGAGAAGATGGAGTATTAATTAAAATACGGCAAGTTTTCATAGCATTAGTAAACTTATTAATTTTCTCTGCTTCACTATCAACATTGATATAAAGCGAAGAGGTGTGACCGTATCCACCATCAGCAATTAGCCTTTCAGCCTTTGCAACAGCATCATCAAAGTCCTTAGCCTTATACATAGCTAATACGGGGGAAAGCTTTTCATGAGCAAATTCTTCTTCAAGCTCTACTGAAGTAACTTCACCTATTAAAATCTTAGTGCTTTCGGGTACCTTTACCCCAGCAAGCTCAGCAATCTTATATGCAGGCTGACCAACGATTTTGGCATTTAAAGCACCATTTATAATAATTGTCTTACGTACTTTTTCAGTTTCATCCTTGGAAAGAATGTGACAGCCTCTATATATAAACTCTTTCTTAACTTCATCATAAATTTTAGCATCAACAATAACACTTTGCTCAGATGCACAAATCATACCATTATCAAATGTTTTAGATAAAACAAGAGAACTAACAGCTGTTTTAATATCAGCACTATTATCTATAATAGCAGGAGTATTACCAGCACCTACACCGATTGCAGGCTTGCCTGAACTATATGCTGCTTTTACCATTCCCGGACCACCAGTAGCCAAAATAATATCAGCACTGCGCATTACTTCATTAGTTAGCTCAAGTGAAGGAACATCAATCCATCCAATAATTCCCTCAGGTGCACCTGCCTTTACAGCTGCATCAAGCACAACCTTAGCAGCCTTAATTGTGCAAGCTTTTGCTCTCGGATGAGGTGAAATAATGATTCCATTTCTAGTTTTAAGAGCAATCAGCGTCTTAAAAATAGCGGTGGATGTAGGGTTTGTAGTAGGAATAACGGCAGCAATTACGCCAAGAGGCTCAGCGATTTTCCTTGTACCAAATGCTTCATCTTCTTCAATTACACCACAAGTTTTTACATCCTTATAAGCATTGTAAATGTACTCGGCAGCATAGTGATTTTTTATAACCTTATCTTCAACAATACCCATGCCCGTTTCTTCAACAGCCATTTTCGCCAAAGGGATTCTCTGTGAGTTAGCCGCAGTAGCAGCAGCTAAAAATATAGCATCAACCTGTTCTTGTGAATAAGTCGCAAATTCTTCTTGAGCTTTTCTGATTTCAGCAAGCTTCTTTGTCAGTGCTTCAACATTATCAATAACCTGAATTTTTTCCTTAGCAGCAATTTTTGTTGCCATGATAATACCTTTCCTTTCGTTAGGCTTATTTGTTATATGATATTTTATGCACAAAACATAAATATATCAGCTTTAGTTTACAATATGATTATAATATATTGTTAATTATTTGTCAATAATGCGATTATACAAATCTTATTAAAATAGATGCATGGTTTTGTATATTTCATACAAAAAACATATCATATGATGCTAATAAAGCTATTTTCAAATTAAAATAATTGTATTTTATCAATAAACCACTTCAAAATAAGTCAATAATCATTAAATAAAGAGTTTATTTTCGTTAATTTAATAACATATAAATTAACAGCGTCTGTTTTGACAGACGCTGTAATGCTCATATTATTCTTCGTCTTCAGGCTCACGCAGCTCAAACTGCTCAACAACCTGTTTAAGGGACTGTGCTTGTGCTGAAAGCTCCTCACTGGCAGCAGCACTTTCCTGTGCAGTAGCAGAATTTGTCTGAACTACACCAGAGATTTGGTCTACACTAGCCTTAATTTGCTTAATTGATTCATCCTGCTCCTGACTCGCCTTTGCTATAACACCAACAATTTCATTTGTCTGATTAGATAGCTCTAATACGTTTTCTAATGAGCCGGCAGTCTGTACCGCAAGCTTTGAACCACTAGTAACAGCTGTAATAGTATCCTTAATCAGTGCCGCAGTAGTCCTTGCTGATTCAGCCGAACGGCTAGCAAGCAATCTAACTTCCTCAGCGACAACTGAAAAGCCCTTTCCTGCATCTCCCGCTTTTGCCGCTTCAACAGCAGCGTTTAATGCAAGAATATTAGTCTGGAACGCTATATTGTCAATCTCTTTTATAATTTTTACAATTTCCTTAGAGGTTTTCTCAATATTTTTCATAGCCTCTAGGGTTTGCTGCATCTGAGTATTGTTTGTAATAAGCTGTTCTCCCATTTGCAAGGACAGCTCATTTACCTTTTGAGAATTTTTCGTATTTTCATCGATTTGCTGAGTAATTTCCGTTACAGCAGCTGAAAGCTCCTCGATAGAGCTTGCTTGCATAGTAGCGCCATCAGAAAGATTACTAGATCCATCTGCAACTTGCGCTGAACCATCAGCTACCTGTGCTACTGAAATATGTATTTCCTTAAAGACTTCATTCAAGTCGCTAAGAATTTTATCCATAGAGGATTTTATCGCTGAAAAATCGCCCTTATATTCCTGTCTTATATAGAAATTAAGCTTACCTTCAGCGATTAATCCAAGACAATAGCTAGCATCCTCAGTCATTCGCATAAGAAAATATTTGGACCTATTAATAGCTTTCACAAGCTCACCGATATTGCTTTCATCTTCAACAAGCTTAAACTCTGTATGAAGATTTCCTTCTGAAAAATCATTTAACTGCTGCTCAATTTTTTTAATAGGCTTAAACACTCGTTTATCCAAAAACCAAATTTGAATAATAGCAATAGCAGAAGAAACTGCAAGAACCAAAACAGTAATAGATATAGTAATGTTAATATTCGTCCTAATTTTAGCAATATTTTTATCATTTCTAACATTAGCAGCTTCTATCAACTCACTCTGCATCTGATTAAGTGAGCTTTTGTATGTATTAAACTGCTGAGAATTTAAAATCGATTGAGCGCCCTTGCTATTAATACTTTTCATCTCATTAATAGCAGATGTCAGCGAATAAACTATCTTTTCATACAAAGCTTCAATTTCATTTAACTTTATATCCTCCTTAGAGAAATACTCATCTCCACGGGCAAATTCCATAATTGCCGCAAATTTATTACCCGAGTCATACTCCTCTTCAAAATTTTTAAAGCCTTCACCATTTCCAAAAAGCACATAATCTCTTGCATAATCATCTAAAGCATCAACATGTAAAACTATTTCCTGTATCCTTTCAGTTGAGTTGTAGTGAGTTTTTATACTAGTATTTATGCTTTCATATAAAACTGCACCCAAAGCAAACATGCCTACCAAAAGAACAAAAAATACAATAGAAACCAAATTAAAGATTTTTATCGTTGTAGATTGCTTTAACAAGCTTTTTTTCTGACGTTGTTTTTTTACTTTGTTAAGATTGTTAGCCATAATAAAACCTTTCATATCCTTTTAAATGTCTGTAAGTTCGTCTACGCTATCTATTATACACAAATCGCCAAAAAAGGTCAAGGTATTTTCCTTTTTAATTATATAAAATTTCTATACTTTTTGCTATAATAAGTCAGCACTAGAAAACTATCTAATAATTATATCGTCACCATCTTTTAAAACATCAGTGAAATTTGCATCAATTCCATTTAAAATCATCAATAAATTTGCACCACGATCTGCTACATTAAAATCCAGCAGATTGTACATATCTATAAAAATATATGGTGAACCATCTGACTTAGGTGGTAGATTGATTTTTTTGCCATTGAGCCTTACGCTGATTTCTTTTTGCTCTAAAAAAACATCTTCATTGCTCATTATTTCTGCTAGAGTCTTATTTTCCTGCTTTTCCTGTTGAACAAAATCAAAGGCATTATTATCAATATCTATTACATCTCCAAAACTCAGCTTGTAATCAAGAGGCAAGACCATAGAATCCTTAGAATATTTAATACCCTCCATTTCTATACCAAGCCTTTTTATCAAATCCTTTAAAGTATATATTTCATAAATCTGTACTATATCCCCATCGGAAATTTCATAGTCGGCCTCTGCCTCCTTGCCATTAACAACAGCATAACAGCCCACTGTATACAATTGCGAACAGAATTTTATACTACCCTTTTCACCATTTAAAAAATCTCTTACAAAAGCTTTTCCATCTTCTCCCTTTACAGCAGAAACAAATTTAACATTATCCCCTTGCCTTACAGTAGAATTTAAATTACCGGAAACGCCATTAACACTAACACGTGAGGGAACCTGAAGCTTTCCTTTTACCACTTTTCTTTCACCATTCAAAGTGAAGATTAAGTTTTTACCAGACCTGCCCATAATTTGAGTAGATTTAATTCCTGCAATTGTAAGCAGCTCAAGCACAGATATTTCTTTTTTATTAAAAATTCTTACCTTTTCATCGTTTAGTATAATTGTTGAAAAATCATATCCTTGATTAATTCCCTGTGTCATGCCTATTCCTATTGGAGTAACATATTCAGGACCTAATTCAAAAGACTTCGACGCAGCCACATTTCTTATAAGTTCTTCCGAACCAACAGCCACTCTATTTTCATCTATATCAAGATAATGTGCTATCTTACTTGACAGGCCTTTAAGTCTGCTTCCACCTCCTACTAAAAATACAGCCTGAGGAGAAATAGTATTTGCCTTTAGTATTTCTTCTGAAATAGTTTTTGCAAGCATTAGCGAAGCATTATCTATACCATTTAAAAAATCCTCAGTATTGATTTCATGTGTAACTCCAAAAATATCCTTGTAGCTAAAAGAATCGTTTACACTATTTTTTTTCATCTGCTCAGCTTCAGGAAAATCTACGAGATATGTTCTTATTATTTCCTCGGTAATCTCATCTCCTGCCACAACAGCCATACCATATGCTATAATACTGCCATCTCTTGAAATAGCTATATCAGAAGTACCTGCACCAATATCAACAAGAGCAATATTTATTAAGCGTATTTCAGGAGGGATAACCACATTCATCGCTGCAATAGGCTCAAGGGTCAGGCTTTCAATACTCAGTGAATTATTATCCATTACAGTGTAAAGGCTTTCGAGTACTAAATCTGGTAAAAAAGCAGCAATAACCTCAACACTTGCAGTTTTACCCTTATGTCCTTCAATAGTGAGCATTTTATAATCATCAAGTAAATATCTTATAACAGTATGTCCTACACAATAAAACTCAAGATTCTTTTCATTTTTTGTAGAATTAATCTGCTTTTGTGCTTTTTGAACAGCCTCAATTTCCATTGATTTAATAAAATCAGAGGAAATAAACTCTCTTTCAGATACATCAAAATCCATCTTTACCTGAACAGTTTTTAAAGCACGTCCTGCCGCCGCTACTGAAACACGCTCCAAAGAAATGTTATTTCTTTTTTCAAGTATTTGCTTTACCTGTTCAACGATTTCGCCCACCTGATGAATGTCCTCAATCTGCCCATCTATCATAGCACGTTTTTTATGTTCACAGACTTCAATATCCATCACTTCAAACAAATCATCTATGCGTCTGCCCAAAATTCCTATTATAGTCCTTGTACCTATATCAAGTGCAAAAACAATATCCTTTTGTGCCTTTTTTCTTTTTACAGTACTTTTTGTGCTTGAATTTGATGAAGTCTTGCCGCCTGCTGAAGATTTTGCAGGTCTGCCCCGCTTTTTCTTAATAGAACTATTTATTTCACTATTAGTTTTAGCTTCAGTTTTTCTGGGTCTGCCTCTTTTTTTAGGCTGAATGTTAATTTCTGACATCACTTACCTCCAGCTAATAATTTAAATATTTCTTTATTGTTCGCTCAAGCTTTTCAACAGATATAGGTTTTTCAACCATATCATTCATACCTGATTTTAAATATATATCCTTATATTCATCAACCGTATTAGCAGTCAAGGCTATAATCGGCGAATTAATACCTCTTTTTCTCAATAGCTTAGTAGTTTCAATTCCATCAAGTTTAGGCATCATATGGTCCATTAAAATACAATCAAATTTGTCTTTTAAGCAAATTTTTATAGCCTCAAAGCCACTTTTTACTGTTACAACATTAAATCCGATTTTAATAAGAATATTTTTACAAATAGATAAATTTATCTCATTATCATCAACTACTAAAATTTTAAAGCTGCTACAATTCATATCGGTTTTATTAAAATTTTCTTGAATTTCACAGCTCTCTACCGGTATGGATACAGTAAAGAGGCTACCCTCATTCACCTTACTTTTAACATCTATTTTACCATCCATCTGTAAAACAAGCTCTTTTGCAATTGATAATCCCAGCCCTGTACCCGGAATATTATCAGTATCGGAATTTACACCGCGCTGAAACCTAGTAAAAATCTTATCCAAATACTCTTCACTAATTCCTATACCTGTATCCTTAACACATATATATAATACACATTCACGATAAACAACTTCGACACAAACGCTGCCTTTTTGTGTATATTTCACAGCATTTGATGCGAGGTTTGTTATAACATGAAACAAATTTTTACCATCTAAAAGCAAAGTATCCGGCACTGCTTCATCTATACTAATTATAAAATCCAAGCCCTTATTTATAGCCTGATGATAGAGAACCGTTTTTATATCACTGAGCAATTCTCTTATTTTGATATTTGATTTAAAGGATTTTACTTTACCCGACTCTATCTTAGAAAAATCAAGTATTTCATTAATAATTGCTAATAAATTTTTAGCCGCACCTTCAATATTATTGATATATTCACTCTGCTCACTATTTAAAGAATTATTTTTTAAAAGATAAGCATAGCCTATAATCGCATTCAAAGGAGTCAAAATCTCATGACTCATACTGGCTAAAAATTCACTCTTTGCCATACTAGCCTTTTTAGCTTGTTCTAATGCCTGATTAACGCTATCTTCAAGCTTTTTCTCTTTACTTATATTTTGTACAAAAATAGTAAAGGCATATGGCTTATTATCATCATCAAATAAATTTTTAATTTTAATTTTATAAAAATTTCCACTACTGCTTTCAAATTCTCTTTCAATAGTAGATTTGGAATTATATATAGCCTTTATCTGCTCATCAATACCTAATACATATAGGTTTTTCCATACATTGTAAATGTTTTTACCCAGAGGCTCTTTTACATCAGTTTTTTCATGCACTTTATTTAAAAAAGCATCATTATATGCCTTAATATTACCTTTAAAATCAATCATAATAATCATATCATCAGTTGAATTTAATATTGATGAATTGATTTTTTGATTTTCTTTAAGCGAATTAAGCGTAAATATATTTTCAAGCGAAAAAGAAACCATCTGAGTAAACATAGAAAGAATATTCAGTTCATTTTTTGACCACAGCTTTAATTCAAGATGTGCAATAATAAAATATCCTTCAATCTGACTTTTTACTATTACTGGGAAAAATGTTATGCTAGAATTTTTTAAAATCTCAAACTTATCAATAGATTTTAACGCTATTTCTTCTGTAAAATATCCTTTATTATATGAAATCCTATTAATTTCTTTGAAATCAAGTGTATCAATATATCTTTCGAAATTAGCCCTCACAACAGGGTCAGTACAATAATAATTTACACTTGAGCATAACAAATTGGGGTTTTTTTTATTTAACAAGCTCAAAGCAATAAAATTACCCTTGACTGCATTTGAAATTGATTTTAAAGCTTTTTCCAAAGCTTTATCCAAACTTGTATTTAAAGAAAAAATATTTGAAGCATTAAAAACCACAGTTTGCAATGCTTTTTCCCTATTCGCTTTAAATCTAAATAAATTTAATGATAAAAACTTGCTTATCGTCTCAGAAAATTGTTTTTCTTGTTTAGTCCAAATTCTTTTTTTAGCAGAACCAAAGATATATATATAGCCAATATCCTTTTTATCAATTCCTTGAATAAAGCACATTATCGCTGATTTAATTCCTGCCTTTTCAAAATGAGATGAAAAAGCACTAAGCTCACAATCCTTTTTTTCTTCATAGCACATTAAAGGGAAAAAAACTGAATAAGAATATGCTTTATTTCCAGAAAAGGTAAGCCATCTTTCGCTAAAAACCTTGCTCATCTCATCTCTATTATACTCATGCACTATGTGCCAAAGCGTCTCATCATAGGTAGGCTCGACAATAGCAAGCCTATCCAGCTTAAGCACACTGGAAACCTCATAGACAATACTATCGATAATATCATTTTCAGAAACAGGACGCATAGAAGCCTGCATCATTTTATTTATTACATCAGAATAATTTGTTTTATCATTATTTTTATTATTAAAAAATTTCAGCATATTTTCCCCTATTATTAAATAGAAAGCTATAATTATTATGCACCATAATAATTATAGCAATTATTAATTAAAAATGCAATATAATTTAATAATTCAGAAATAATAAATCAATATTATAAAAAATCCATTTTTGCTTACTAAAAGTTCAGCAAAAACGGATTATAAATATATAAATATTATTCCCTTAATTTAAAGGTTTTATATGCAAACTTATAAACAATAAGCATTGCTAAAAGAATATAAATTATACAAAAAGAAATTACAATTAAACCAAATTTAAACGCCATAAATTCAAATTTCATAATTGCATAACAAAAACCACTCGTTATGTATGTAAACATAGTAAACAAAAAGCTTTTTTCCTGTAGCTTACTGTTATACGGCTGCAACAAATAATATAAAGCCAACTCATGTATTGAAAAAAATATTGATAAAAAAATAATTGTAGTAAATAAAACTAAGTAATTATAAGCATTTTCTGTTCCCCCTGTAATAAATAAATACATCGGTAAACCTAAGGCTATCATTAATGCAGGCATTATATTCAATTTTATTAAGGAATTCAATCTTGATAAAAACAATCTTAAAACAACAGTAGAATTTCTATAAAATCTAAAATTAAGCATAGCATAATCACAATTTAAAAACAACGATTTTGTAAAAGACTTTCCCACTCCTAAAATATACATTATAAAAGTAAAATAGGGAAGAGAATTTATAATTAAAGAATTTAATGTGCTTTTAATTTCTAAAGGGATAACTGCAATTTTAGTAGCATCAAGAACGCCTAAAATTATTGCTGACAAAGGTAAAACTGCACATATAATTGTCTTTATAATTGCCGGTCTAATCAAAACTTTAAAATTACGCTTAATAAATAAATCATTAAAAAATTCATACCCATGCTTGGTGCTGGTCTTTTCTACATCAAGCTTTTTTTCTAGTTCCTTTTTTACAATAGAATTTATGCTCTCATCATTTATTATAATATTTAAAGAAGAAAAAACATTTTTCCACAAAACTTTATAATTATTAAATTTAATTATATATATAAAAGCTAAAATAGATAAAATTCCAAAAGCAATAAAAACAATATTAAAAACAAACCAAGAAATATACATATCAAAAATAAAAGCAAATACAATCATTAAAAGCATTGGTACAATTACTATTATATTAAAAGCTATCCTCAGCCTTTCAAAGAGCTTTTTTCTAACTTTTGTGTCTATAAAAATATTCATTGCTTGAAAAACAATTTTAACCAAAATTACAAAAACAGCTAAACCAATACATTTTA
>JAAYSD010000034.1 GCA_012518465.1 Clostridiales bacterium | reverse complement strand
CAAGTCCCATATCATCTCCTACAATTATAAGAGATAAGGGAACAAGCATGCCTAAAAAAATACCCCAAATAGCTGTTAAAAAAAGTAAAATTCCTTTTAAAATTTTTACTGCAATTTTCATATATTACCTTTCATTAGCTAGAATCTTAAATAAATAATTAAAGTCTGCTTATTTTATATTGTATTGAATATAAATATAATATCACAAATATTTAGATTATACAAGATGTTAAAAAATAAAGATTGGTGCATTTAGAATGTTTTTTAAAAAATAAAAAGCAAATTTAGAAATCAATTAATTCCTATTATAAAAAAATTCATTTTGCAAATATTATTTTCATCATCAATTATTTTGACAGCAAAAAAGAGAGGAAAATTATGAAAGCTATTAAATATATAATTAATTCAATCGCTATACTATCTGTAATAGCATTTGGCATTATTACAGGAAGTTGTATGTACTATAATAATATTTTGGCAGATGATTATTTGGTTTATGAAGGAAAGCAGCTTGAATTTTCAAATATGCCATTAAAAGCAGGATTTAACAATGAAGAGCTTGCTGCTATTAATTCAAGTGAGAGAAAAATGGATGTAAAGCTTTTAGGAATATTTAAAGTAAAAAGCATTAGTGTATCAACAGTGAAGGCTCAAAGTGTTTCGCCTAGTGGAAAGCCTTTTGGGATAAAATTATTAACAAAAGGGATTGTAACAATTGGCATAGGAGATGTAAGTACAGAAAATGGAAATGTTAGTCCGGCGAAAGAGGCTGGAATTAAGGAGGGAGATATTTTAATAAGCATAAACGGTGAAAAAATAATAGATACAAATGATTTTACACAAAAGCTTCAGCAATATTCGCAAAAGGATGATAATGTGGAAATAATTTATCAAAGAGATGGCAAAGAAAGAAAAGCAAATGTAAAGCCTGTTATTTCAAAAATTGATAATAAAGCGAGAGCAGGCTTATGGGTAAGAGATAGCTCGGCAGGACTTGGTACAATGACTTTTGTTAATCCTGAAAATAAGGTTTTCGGTGGACTGGGTCATCCTGTATGCGACATTGATACGGGAATTATTTTACCTATTGACAAAGCTTATTCTGTGCCTGTTATAATTAATTCAGTAACAAAGGGTGTAAAAGGAAATCCTGGAGCATTAAACGGCAGCTTTATTTCATCGGAAAGTATGGGAGATGTAATATTAAATAATGAATCCGGAGTCTTTGGAATATTAGAACAAGTAGATGAAGAAAACACCATGCCGGTGAGCTTAAAACAAGATGTACAGGTGGGAGAGGCAAAAATTCTCACAACGATTGAAGGTACTGCTCCACAGGAATATGATATTATAATTGAAAAAATTAATTATGATTATACGCAAATGTCAAAAAACATGATTATAAAAATCACTGATAAGGAGCTTTTAGAAAAAACAGGAGGTGTGGTACAAGGGATGAGCGGCAGCCCGATTATACAAAACGGAAACTTTGTAGGAGCAATTACTCATGTATTTGTAAACGACCCCGAGCGGGGATATGGAATTTTTGCAGAAAACATGATTAGATTCACGGATATAGTTAAGGAAGAAGAAAAAACTAATGCAGCTGCATAAAGCATGAAAAAAGATACAAGAGAATTCCTCTTGTATCTTTAAGCTTGCTATAAATTAAACTGCATTTGCTTTCTTTGCAAGTTGAGATTTCATTCTGGCAGCTTTATTTTTATGGATAAGACCCTTTGCAGAGGATTTGTCAATAATTGATACTGTCTTGCTTACATTTTCAATGTTACCCTCAGAAACAGCCACTACTGTATTTTTCATAACAGTTTTTAAGAAAGTTCTTTTAGCCTTGTTATTATCAGTTCTTTTCTTAGAAACACGAATTCTCTTCTTAGCGGATTTAATGTTAGCCATTTTTACACCTCCTTCAACAAAGTCTTATTTAGTAAATAAATTATATCTATTATATTTATAAAAATAGCATAAACTATGCTTGCGAATTAAAATTATATCATATTAAATTATAAAATGCAAGCCTTTTTTATAAAAAAACTTTAAAAAAACTGAAAAAACAATAGAAAAAGAGGATATATGAAAAAGTACTATAATTTTAAACGAACCGACTTAGCCTTAGAATATGCAGAGCGATTAAAAACTGAAGAGAATCCAGAGGGGATTATTGCAAAATCATATATTTATGAAAGCTGTAAGGTTAGTCATATTAAAATTGATAAACAAGGCGAAAGCTTATATAACAAATCTGCCGGAAACTATTATACTATCTTTTGCAAAGGAGAAAAAACCAATGAAACGAAAGCATTAACAAAATGTTTGAGCGAAAGTTTGCCAAAGGGCAAGGTGCTTGTAACAGGACTTGGAAACCGTGCTATTACTCCCGATGCCCTTGGCATAAAGACAGCTGCAAAGGTGCTTGCAACTGCCCAGTTTAAGCAGCTGAAGGATTTCGAAAAGCTTAATTTAAGAGAGGTATATGTTTTGATGCCAAATGTGCTTTCACAAACAGGGATTGAAAGTACAAATCAAATTAAAGCAATTTGCAGAGAAATTGGTGCTGATTTTGTTATTGCAATAGATGCACTTGCCTGCTCGGACATAAATAGACTTACAAGCACAATTCAATTTACGGATACGGGAATTAGCCCCGGTTCTGGTGTTGGAAATATGCGAAAAGCTTTGTCAAAGGATACATTGGGTATACCGTGCTATGCTATTGGAGTGCCTATGGTGATTGACCTTGACAGCCTTTGTAATGGCAATGAAAATTCACAGTTGTTAAGCAGAAATATGATGGTTACTCCCAGAAATATTGACGCTGTTGTAAATAATTATTCGGACATAATATCAGATGCTATAAACAAATCGCTCAACCCCAGCCTTGAAAAGGATGAGATTGAGCAATTGCTTATGTATTAAATTTTATGTGCTTAATTGTGATAAGGTGCTTGCTAAGGCTTTTCCTACAAGCTCACCTGAATAAACAGCTTGTTCAAGGCTGTTTGCATGAGAACCGACTTCAACTAAAAGAGAACCGGTAGTAAGATGCTGATTATACTTTCTATAATCAAATAAAATCGCTCTTGTAAGACCGGGGTAGCTGCTTTCCATTTCCTGCTGAAGCATGGAAGCAAGCTTTAAATTTTCAAAATAATTAGGCATATTAAACGTACCATCATCACAGCCGGATATAATCATTACCTGCGCTGCCTTTTTTCCATTTATTTCAGCTGTTGGAGCGATTCTGCTGCCATCTGTTTTAATTATTGCATCTCTATGTACGTCAATAACAACTTTTATTGAAGGGTATTTTTTAAGAATTTCCTGTACAGTTTTTTCGCTGCGTGAATAGGAGCCTGTATAAGAAGGATAGTCATGCAAAGTACCGTCTTGAATAACTGAAATACCCGCACTTTCAAGCTGCTTTGCAATTTCATATCCGACGGCAACAACATTTTTAGAGCTGTCACGAGTTCTGTCATAAAAATCAACATCAAAATAATCCCTTGTATATGGCTCATACCCTTCAGTGGCATGTGTGTGCATAATTAGTACTTGTGGGTCTTTATTTTTTTCTATTTTTATATCTGGCTTTTGCGAAACTACTTTTTTAATATCGTTAAGAGTATGGTCGGTAGCATTTCTTAGAAACCCGCCTTTTTCAAGCTTGAGAATACTATTTGATTCCTCTGATGAAAAATTTTGACTAATGATTTTGCCACTTTTCTTTCCTTCAGCTTTATAATCTACCTCTGTTTTAAAATCGGAGATATTTTGCCTTAGTAAAAGATTTTGCACTGTTTGAGTGTTATCAGTTTTCGGCTGATCTTCGTTTTGTTGAGGTGAGGAGCTGTTTTCGACAACATTTTCCTCAATGTCATTGTCACTATACCCCTCATCTTCTTCGTTTTCCGACTTAAAAAAAGCAACAAGAGTTTCTCCACTTGACATTTGTTTAACGTTTAAAAATGCTTTATCTCCAGAATTAAGAGTGATTGAATCAATATTTGCCTGAACTGCCTTAATACCACCCTCAGGCATGGTTAAACCTGCGCTGAAAAGAGCGGTTTGTGCTAAGGCGTCGATGCTTTTGCTATAAAAAGGGTTGAAATCAATATTTTGGTTCTTAATATAAGGATATGATGCGATAAAAGCAGCTAGGAGAATAACTCCGGAAATTTTAATTGTTTTTACTATCTTTTTTCTTTTTTGATATTGTTCCAGTTTCATTGATATTCCTCACAATCACATTACTTAGCTTTAATTTATTTTAATATTATTCAATAAGCTTAATAAATATGATTGAATATCAATAAAGAGGCTTAAATTTTATTTGTAGGATTTAATTATTTCACCGATATATTGATAATGAAAGTCTTTTTCTTTATAGTTATCCAGCAAGCTTTTATCAATAAAGCTGGTTTCATCAAGCTGATTTACAAAAAGCTTTTTAGCTAGAATAGTGAGCTTTGCTTCTTTATAAAAAACAGCATTGTTCATGAATACAGGCGTAAGCTCAACTTGTGACATTTTATCCATGTCTCTTCCGGAATGAGAACCGCAAAAGCTTAGCTCTTTTTTATACTTTTTATCGAAGAAACTAATTGTGAAATAATCATGAGAATTGATTAATTCCCTTGTGTAGCGTTGAGGGCGAACAACGGGCATTACTACGTTTTTATTCCACATTACGCCTAAAAAGCCCCATGAGCAAGTCATGGCATTAAACTTTTCTTCATTTCCTGCTGTAAGTAAAAACCAATCGTTTTTAAGCATAGAAAAAAGGTTTAAGCTTTCATTTTCAAGATTAATTTCTTTAAAGTCCATAATTACCGCCTTTCTGAGTTGAAGCTTTTGAGTTTTTGCTAATAAGAAAAAGCAAAGTTATTAAAACCAAAGGAAAAATAGCAGCTGATAAAATACCTGCTTTTAAGTTTCCGTCATATTCCTTAGAGATTATTCCTACTAAAGCAGGACCTGCCATACAGCCAATATCACCTGCCATTGCAAGCAGACCAAACATAGAAGTACCGCCTTTTAGTATTTTTGATGATATGCTAAAGGTACCCGGCCACATTATTCCTACTGAAAGACCTGATAAAGCACAGCCTATTAGACCTAAAATAGGATTATTTGATAAAGCTATAAGCAGATATGAAATGACGCAAAGTCCTCCTGAATAGAGCATAAAGCTATTGATATTAATTCTATGCCCGTATTTGCCATAGAATGACCTAGAGCTGCCCATAAATATTGCAAACATCATAGGCGCAGCAAGGTCGCCGACTTCTTTTCTTATTCCTAGAGTTTTTTCAGCAAAGGTCGATGCCCATTGACTTACTGCTTGTTCACTAGCACCGGCACAAAGCATTAAAACAATCATTATCCAAAAGGTTTTGTTTAGAAAAAGCCTTTTAAATTCGCCTTTTTGTGCAACTTGCTTATCTGGCTCATTAATAGGAACTTTAAGAAACAACAATACATTGGCAATAGGGATAATTGCCCAAAGAATTGAAAGAACACGCCAATTTTCAATTCCAAACAGCCAAAAGAAAATAGAACTAATCAGCACCACTAATACGTGTCCCCAGCAATAAAATGAGTGTAAAAGACTCATTGTTTTTTCTTTGTTTTCAGTGGGGGAAAACTCGGCGATAGGGCTGATTAAAACCTCTATCATACCTCCGCCTATTGCATAAACTGCCACGGAAATAATTATTCCTGTAAAAGCATCGTTAAAAATGTAAGGCAAAAATGCAAGTAAAATCAATCCTAAGGCACTGAAAATATGAGCAATTACCGTAGACAATCGATAGCCTATTTTATCAACAAATTTAACAGAAATAGCATCTACTAAAAGCTGAAAACCAAAATTAAAGGATACTAAAAAGGTTATTTTAGTCAATGAAATATCGAAGGTCCTATTAAATGTTAAAAACAACAATGGTATAAAGTTGTTAATTATAGCCTGAACGATATACCCATTAAAGCAGGCTGTAAGAGTGTGCTTGTATGTAAGCTTGGACATATATTACCTCTATATTATATAATTAAAAATAGCAATAAAACAGAATATAAGGCATAAAAAATCATTTAAGGTGCTTTTGCTTAAAATGTTATTAGCCTTTGCATAGATTTGCAGCTAGCTTTAATAACCTACATATTGCTTTTTGACCAAAAGCTAGGTGTAAGCATTAGCAGCAATGGGAAAATCTCTAATCTTCCTGCAATCATTAAAAATGATAAAACCATTTGGTTAAAGGGGTTAAACACAGCAAAGCTGCCGCCGGGAGCTACATTTCCTAGTCCTATACCCGTATTGCCTATTGCTTGTACCACTGCTGAAAAGGTTGTGACAAAGTCCTGCGTATCAAAGGATACTAATATTGTACCTGCACCTATTAAAAGAAAATAAGCGAAATAATAAGCATATATTTTGTTTAAGGAGTTGTTATCAAATGCTTTTCCGTTTACCTTTATAGTTTGTACTGACTTTGGGTGAATAATTTTTAAAAATTCCCTTTTTACCGTTTTTATAAGTACAAGCAGCCTTATCATTTTTGTACCGCCACCGGTTGAACCGGCACTAGCACCTATAATCATTAAGAAAAGCAGAATAAATTGACTTGTATCCTTCCATTCTCCAATATTTGCAGTGAAAAATCCTGTTGATGTAATTACAGAGCTGACTTGAAAGAAAGAGTATCTCAGCGAATCAGCAAAATTATAAATTGAGGCTATTATATTATCGATTGTAATAACTAATGTTGAGAATAAAGTAACAGAAAGGAAAAGCCTAAGCTCTTCATCTTTAAAAAATTCTTTTATACTTTTTTTAGTTAAAAAAATGAAGTAGAGTGAAAAATTTATACCAAATAAAAGCATAAAAATTGCAACTACAATTTCGACAAAAAGGCTGTTAAATGAGCCTATGCTTGCAGCTTTTGTGGTAAAGCCACCAGTACCAGCCGTACTGAAGGTAACCGTCAATGCGTCATACCAATTAACTCCTCCAATTAGCAGGATTAATACCTGTACAGCTGATAGAGCAAAATAAATAGTATAAAGGATTTTTGCCGTTTCTCCTATCTTAGGCACAAGCTTTTCTGTGCTAGGTCCAGA
This sequence comes from Clostridiales bacterium, assembly GCA_012518465.1. GTDB lineage: Bacteria > Bacillota > Clostridia > Oscillospirales > Ruminococcaceae > JAAYSD01. The sequence goes on along the minus strand of JAAYSD010000034.1, from coordinate 1,100 downwards.
AGCTTCAGCGCTCATAATATGTAAAGTAGAGCCTCTTACAGCAGGCAAAAGTGCAAGCATAAGCACAAGTACGCCCATGCCACCTAGCCACTGAGCTAGAGCAAGCCAAAATAAAACTCCCTTTGAGCAAGCTTCGATATTAGAAATTGTGCTAGCACCAGTACCTGAAAAGGCAGATACTGACTCAAAAAAAGCACTTATAAAGCTTTGTGATGTGCCTGATATATATACGGGCAAAGCTCCAAGCAGTGAAACAAGTATCCAAGAAAAAGCAACAATCGCCATACCATCACGCACATATATTTGATTATTTTTAGGCTTTATTAATAATAATAGTGCAGATACTGAAAGAGTAATTGCTATGGAAATAATAAAGCTTTTTGCATCCTCTCCACCGTAAATAAAGGAAACAATTAGTGGAAATATCATTGCAATAGCAATAATAAATAAAACTGTACCTAAAGTTTTAGCTATTAGTCGATAGTTCATTACCTCTCCTATTGTTTTATATCTATAATATTTTTAAGATCAGTGATTTTTGATTCTTTAGACAAAAGAATAACTGTATCCCCTGCTAAAATTGAATCTTTACCTTTTGGAATAATTACAACATTCTTTCTTATAATTGCACCAATAAGCATACCACTGGGAATGGCAAGTTTTTTGATATATTTACCAACATATTTAGCATCGGATGGAACTGTAAAGACAGCAGCTTCTGCCTTGGAATTTATTACACGATAAATAGTGTTTACAGGGTTATCTTTTGCGTTTTCAAGACCTCTAACATACGTGATTATATTATCGGCGGTAATTAGCTTTGGGCTAACAACACAATCTATGCCTATTTCTTTAATAAGACCTAGTTGAGTAATCCTATTTGTTTTTGCAATGACTTTTGCTACTCCATGGTGTTTTGCCATAATAGCAGAAACAAGGTTGTCCTCATCTCTACCGGTAAGAGTGACAAAGGCATCAACGTTTTCCAGATTTTCAGAAAGCAAAAAGTCTTCATCAGTACCATCACCATTTATTATTAGGCAGTGAGGTAAAAGCTCAGTTAATTCAACACAGCGATTATAATCATATTCGATTATTTT
>JAAYSD010000033.1 GCA_012518465.1 Clostridiales bacterium | reverse complement strand
TTTTAATATCTGAAGTAAATGACATAGTTCCGCCACCTTTTACAACTGTTTTGATTATGGTATAATTATATCATAAGTAAAAATATTATTCAATTGAATAGTTGGATTAAACGACTTTAGTAGTAAAATAATTTTTATAAAGTATTAATATGCTTTCACCAAATAGGGGGAAATAGCATATTAATGACTATGGAATGCTTTTTCCGATAAATAAAAAAAGGGAGGTATGGCTATGACAAAAAGCTTTTTATTTGTTGGTGGGGATTTACGCTCATTATATGCCGCAAAAAAGCTCAATCACAACTATAAGGTTAAAGCCTTTGGCTTTAGTGATACACAACTTGACATGAATTTTGATATTTTTGATAAATATGATAGTATTAAAGATGAAAAGTATGATTATATAGTGCTTCCTCTGCCAGCAAGCACTGATGAAAAGCATATAAATTCTCCTTATTATGAAGAAAAAATACCCTTTGAAATAATCTTTGATTATATAAAGGATAAGGGTACTGTTTTCGTAGGGAGGAGATGGAGTGCTTTAGAAAATATGTGCAGGGAGAGAGAGATTGAGCTAATTGATTATTTTACCAGAGAAGAGCTGGTTGTAATGAATGCGCTTATAACAGCTGAAGGAGCTGTTGAAATAGCATTGCAAAACAGCGGAAAGACTTTATTTGGCTCAAATGTACTTATTACAGGTTGCGGCAGAATTACAAAAAGCTTATTAAGGCTTTTGAGTGGCTTTGGTGCTAATATTACTGTTACTGCAAGAAAATTTGAGGACTTGTCTTGGGCAAGGATAATGGGCGCAAATGCTTTTCATATTAATGATACTGCAAAAAAATTAAGCAGCTTTGATATTGTCTTTAATACTGTGCCGGCTGCCATTTTTTCCGAGGAAGCTTTAGGAGAATTTAAAAGGGATTGCTTATTTATTGACCTTGCTTCAAAGTCTGGAATAGATGATCTTGAGCTGGCTAGGAAAATGGGCTTGAATGTTATATGGGCGTTATCGCTACCGGGGAAATCAGCTCCAATTACAGCTGGTGAAATCATAGCCGATACTATTGAAAATATTTTAAGCGAAAGGAGCGGCTAATGTCAATTTTAAGTGAGGATATTCTTTCGAGAAAATTAAAAGGAGTGCGTGTCGGCTTTGCTATGTGTGGTTCATTTTGCACATTTTCAGAGGTTTTTCCAGTAATCGAACAGCTAGTGGCATATGAATGTGATGTTTTTCCCATAATGTCGCATATGAGTTATTCTACTGATACCAGATATGGCACAGCTGAATATCATAGAAATAGGTTTCAGGAAATAACGGGCAAGGAAATTATACATGAAATAACAACAGCAGAAGAAATAGGACCTAAAAAAATGTTTGACGTGCTTGTTGTAGCACCATGCACAAGCAATACATTAGCGAAAATTGCAAATGGCGTTAATGATACGCCCGTTACAATGGCTATAAAATCTCACATTAGAAATTTAAGGCCTGTTGTTTTAGCTATTGCTACAAATGATGCATTATCAGGCTCTGCTCATAATGTAGGTAAATTAATAAATAGAAAGTATATATACTTTACTCCTATGCATCAGGATAATTATATTACAAAGCCTAATTCTGTGCTTGCTTTTTTTGAGCAAATACCTGAGACAATTTATTATGCTTTAGATGAACAACAAATTCAGCCTGTTACTGTAATTGAAAAAGATAATTAAGTAAGTATAAATCGAGGGGGAGTATTCCCCTTGATTTGCTATTTAGAAGATAAAAAAGGGAAAGACTATGTGTAGCTTCTCCGAATAATATTTTTTAAGAAAAAAACATCACCTTACAAACGATTAAAAACGTTTTATAAGGTGATGTTTTTGGTGACCCGTACGAGAATCGAACTCGTGTCTCCGCCGTGAAAGGGCGGTGTCTTAACCCCTTGACCAACGGGCCTTGAGAATATTAAGTAAAAATAAAAGCGGACGGAAATTTTTATTTGCGTCCGCAACTGGTAGCGGCAATCGGATTTGAACCAATGACACCCTGGGTATGAACCAAGTGCTCTAGCCAACTGAGCTATGCCGCCATAAACATGTTTTACATCAGCGACGGATATTATTATATCATAGTTAAAATACCTTGTCAATAGTTTTTTGAAAAAAATTTTGCTTTTTGTAAAATAGTTTTTTAATTATGCAAATATACTTGATAAAAGCTTTATTTTAGCCGTTTTGTAATTGCTTTTTTTACAATAAAAACAAATTAAAGCGACTAAGCATTGGCTTAGCCGCTTTGATTAAAAGTTATTTCTTTTTACGTTTTTTACGTGTTGCCATCATGCTGGTAAATGCACCTGCAAATGGTATGATTGCAATTGACATTAATCCTGTTTTAGGATTATCAGTATCGGGATTTGTAGGATTAACAGGAGTTTCAGGATCCACTGGAACTTCAGGATCAACAGGAGTTTCAGGATCTACTGGAACTTCAGGATCGACTGGAACTTCGGGATCAACTGGAGTTTCTGGATCTGTTTTTCCTGCCAGTGAAATTGTAAAGCTTACGCTTAAACCATTATCAGTTGTGGCGAATATCTTAGTTTCACCATCGGATAGCAATGTTACAGAAGCTGTTACTTCACCATTACTATCAGCCTTCATAGCTGAATTATTAACCCATGCGATTGATTCATCTTCAGAGTAGAAGGAAACAAGAGAATCGCTTTCTGCTGGATTTACTAGTACTGTCAAGTCTACTGTGTCGCCGACTTTTTCAACAGTTACTTTCTTATCGCCTTGTGCAGATAGAGTTTTAGCTTCATTTTTTTCAGTTGTTTCACTCTTCTTGAAATCTATTGCTTGAAGAGTAAATACTACCTTTACATTCTTAGCTTCGGCATATTCACCGGTAAAGCTTACAGCTCTATTGTTGTTTACTGTTTCCTTAACAATACTTCCATCCCATCCATTAAGGGGATTTCCATTATCGAATACGCCGCCTTTAACAGGCTTTGTAAAGCTGCTGTCCGTTACTGTAAGATTTTTCCCATCTACAATTACTTGGTCAATGCGTATTTCAGCATAATTAACAGGAGAAGCAGTAGCATTTCCCTTAGTTACCTCATAATCCTTAATATATAGTGCTGTAAGGTTTTTGATGGACTTAACGCCTGCTTTTTTACCAGCAGAGGAAAGGTTGTTTGATATGTCAAATTCTACTGTATATTGTCCGTCGCCGGTAACGGTAATAGGGTTTCCTATTTCTGTTCCCCAATAGCTTAGCTCTTCATCATTATATAATGCGTGTAATGAAAGCTTCATTTCATTTACATCTGTAGAATCTACTACATTAACTTTTATGGTTTTAGCAAGCCCTGTTGAGGCTGTTATTGTAATATATGCACTGCCCTTACTTTTGCCTACGATTCTACCTACTGCATTGACGGTGGCTACATCTTCATTAGAAGAGGTATATGTAGCAAAGCTATCTTCACCACCAATTAATTCAGCATCGATATATGCTGATTTTGATTCTACTATTGTAAAAATATTTTTAGCATTAATTTCAGTTACAGGATTATCAGATTTTATTGCTTTAACTATAACCTTGATTTCCTTTGATACAGAACCGCTTTGTGAATATGCACGTATTGTAGTTATACCTATTCCTCTTGCACGAACTATACCTCTTGTAACTGTTGCTACATTTTCATCATCACTGCTCCAAAGAACGACATCATTAGTGTTTTCAGGTAAAGCTGTGGCTGTGATTGTTTTGTTATCATTAAGTGTTAATTCAAGTATCTCATCACTCAGAGAAATATCTGTGATTTCAATTATTTCTGGGTCTTTTTCCGTGTTTTTAAATTGAACAGTCTTTTTCTCTTCATCGGTTACAGGAAGATAAATGCCTCTTATATAAGCATCTATTACTTTTTTGAATAAAGGCTTAACCTCATGCCTATCCCAGTATGAAAACAAACCTGTTTCATAAGCACCCTTTGTGCCATAGCCTTGATCCCATGCGACAGGAACAACGCCAAGTGTTTGTGCAGCCTTATTGATTATTTCATGGAAATATGCACGAGAAACATCATTATAGCCTGATTCTGTATCATCTGCATATGTTCTTGTGCCAAACTCGCCCATAATTAATGGAACATTAAACTTTTTAGCAGCTGTTTTCATGTTATTTACTACTTCATAAACTTGATCGTAGGTAAAGTTTTTAGCTGTTGAATTTTTGTAAACGTGGAATGCAAACATTATTCTATTGTTTTCATTATATGCTGAATCGTCAGGAAGGACATAATCTTTATGATTTCCAGAGTTTGCATAGTGTGCTTTTACAGCAAGCCAACGATTAGCGTTGTTTGAGCCGGTAGCACGAACAGTATTTACAAAAATTTGATTTAGATTTACAATAACAGGTGTACTTAAATCAATTGCAGCAGCACTGTTTTTATTAGGGTCTGCCATGCTTGTTATTTCGTTCATTGATTCGAAAATCAAATGCTCATCATAATCCTTGAATCTCTCTGCAATATTACGCCATACATATTCATACTTTTCATATACTGAATCAATTTCATCAGAAGCTACTCTGAGCCAGCCTGATTGTTCTGCACCATCATGGTGAATATTAATCATTGCATACATATCAAGAGATACGGCATAGTCTACTATCTCCTGTACACGACTCATCCAATTTTCATTAATGGAATAGCCGTTTTCATCATCAATCATTGTACCCCAGGTTACTGGTATACGAATCATGTTATAGCCGGCATCGTGCAAAGCCTTAATATATTCCTTTGTAGTTACTGCACTTTGCCAAGCTGTTTCACTTGGTGTAAAGCCTGAATGTCCGTCTAAAGTATTTCCTAGATTAATACCTGCACCCATTTCATAAACTATCTCATCATTTGTTAGTTCTCTGAAGGGCAGTGGATTTCCTTCATCGGTTGAAGGAACAAATTGCAGCTTTGCTTTTACACTCTGATAGTCAATAAGCGCTTGCTTAAGTTGGCTTTGGGTGGAGCTTTGATTATCATAAACTGCTTTTGCTTTTGCCAAAGCGTCACTATAAGCTGCCCATGTATCAGCAGTGTATCGTGTGGAATCCATTTTTGCTGAATAATCAATTGAATATTTTAGTCTTGTTCTTGCTACCGCCGATTCATCAACAGGCTCTTCGTCCTTTGTTGTGCTTTCAGTTTTTGGAGTGGTGAATCCGGCGGGATAAACTTTTTTATTGCTAAAGCTAATTCCTACAAAAGAAAATTCTGTATCGGCAGTTCTTGCTTCAATAGTTAGAGTGAATTCCTTCATGTAGTCATTGTTCCAAGCAGAACCATCTTGAAGAGATTTGTTTAGGTTAATTGCTGGGAATACATAAATTCCTGTTCCTGCATTTCCAATAAGGTTATCTTGAATAATATTTCCTGATTTTTCAGTTACCTTAGTACCAACAAGATATTTACTAGATGCTTTTCCGATAGGTGTTCCTGTTGCATCATCGGGTCCCATTTTTATCATTGCATTAATCATGGAATTAGCATTTCCCTTAGTAATTTTTATGTATACTAAAGCGTTGCTTGCATCTTTCCAATCATTTTCAGTAAGTCCCTCTGCTTTTAAGTCTTCCTCAGTGATTCTCATTAATGTTACTGATTTTTTTGTTAGCTGCTTGTATGAAACTAATGTAACAACAGGCTCAGCCTGTACAAATGCTATATTAATACCTTTAACAAGCTTTTGAGTTTTTAAAGAGGCTTTTACCTTGTTAATATCAAGATATGCTGTATAAATTCCAGTACTCTCATCATATTCAGAATTTCCTATTGTAACAATATTATCTGCCCAACCGTCCCACTCTGAATCGAATGGCTGAATATTAAATATCTCAGTATCATTAGTTACAGTACCTGAAACTTTATATTCAATTTTGAATAAATCTCCGCTTGGAAGATCTCCATCCTGATTTGACTGAATATAACCACTGTATTGATCCGTTACGTGATCGCTGCTATTGGATATAAGAATATTTCCCTTAGCAGTTAAAATATCCTTTTCATCGTATTTTGTCCAATCATCTGTGTATTGTGGTGTTTCCGGCTCTGGCTCTGGTGTTGGCGTTTGCTCAGATGCCTTAACGAAAAAGTCAATCGAGCTTTGCTCATCATTAACCTTTAAATAAGCATTTTCACCGGTTGATATAGTTTTGCCAGCAGCTTCTCCCCAAATATTAGAAAATCCATTTTGATGCTGCTTTCCTATTTTTACAGTTTTGCTGAAAGGCAGCTCATATGTGTCATTTACTTTGATTGAAGTAAGCTTGGCTTTAATATCACTACCATCAATCACATCAAAGTATCCAATATTAGTCAAGCCCTCTGCCGGTGTGTCAAAAACAATATCAAGAGAGTATGATTTGTCTTCGCTTACTTCCAATGTGTTAGAAACTTCTTCATCATTTGCATTGATTTTTTGAGCTTTAAAAGTTAGCGTAGTTTTGTCACTAACGCCTGAAATATCAAAATTATATGTTATTTTTGATATTTCTGTTTTTGTGTCTGTGGTTTCAGCGGCGAATGTCTGTGTAAATTGAATGGATGAAACAGACATTAGTAAAGCTGTCACAGAAGCAACAAATCTTTTCAGTTTCATTTTTCCTCCTTTTGGTAAACGTTTACTTGAAATTTAAGTTATTAGCCTTATAAACTAAAAAGCTAATTACTATATCTCAGTATAAACGATTACAATTATTAATTCAATATGAAATTTTAATAAAAATTTTGAAAGTTTTTTGTGAAAATCACTAATAAAAAAGCCAAAATTATCTTATTTTAATATACAATATACAAATAAACTTAATTATTTACTTTTTATAAATAAATTTGTTATATCATTATACTTTAATGGGATCATCAAATATTTGTGATTGAATAACTTTTATACTTTGATTATAAAATTATTCAAAAAAAAATGAAAATATTATGGTTTATTCAGTATAACCACTTTATTTTTGCATAAAAAGGCTTGACAATTAAATTTAATATGAGTATAATTAGTGTATAAAATAAAAGCTACACCATAAAGATGTAACTTTTATATAGCGAAAATATTATAACTTAATGTAATTGCTAGTTATGTATTTGTATTTTTTAATTAGAGCTTGGTATGAACCTGCTGATTGTTCCTGCTATATTAGAAATAGGCATTGTTTGTAAATACACTTTTCCAGGTCCTGTTACCTTTGTGTTGAAAAAGCCTTCCCCACCTGCAATCATATTTCCTAGCCCTTTTACTGATTGGATTTCCATATTCACGCTCTCATCCATAACAGCTAAATAACCTGTATCTACAATAATAGATTCACCTCGAGCAAGGTTGTATTCGACTATGCTTCCATCTATTTCAAGAAAAACATAGCCATTACCTGAAAATTTTTGCATGATGAATCCTTCTCCACCAAAAAAGCCAGTGCTTAGTTTTTTCTGAAAATGTATGCTCATATCAACACCGTTTTCAGAGGCTAAAAATGCTGATTTTTGTGCAATTATGCTTTTGCTTGCTGAAACTTCTAGTGCAAGTATCATTCCAGGAAAGCTTGAAGCGAATGCAATCATGCCATCTCCATTTACGGCTGTATATTTATTTTGGAAGATTGATTCGCCAGAGAATGCACGTGAGAACATTTTGCTAATTCCACCGCCTGCGTTTGTTTTCATTTCCATGTTTGGCGACATCCAGCTCATTGCACCTTTTTCTGTTTTCATGGTTTCACCATTTTCTAAATAACAGGTAACGACTGGCAAAGGGGTTCCACTTATTTCATAACGCATAATTAATTCTCCTTTTGATATTTAATATGTTAATTATAACATATTTTTATAGAAAGTAAATATTTTAGCTATAAATTTTTATTAAAGAAAGATTGATGCTCAATTGCATTAATATAAAATTTTTGGAGGTATAGTATGTCTGATTCACAAATAAAGAAAATTGTTTTAATGTATTCCGGAGGTTTGGACACATCAATTCTTATTCCTTGGCTTAAGGAGCATTATAATAATGCGGAAATTATTGCTGTTGCTGCTGATGTAGGGCAAGGTGCTGAGCTTAATGGCCTCGAAGAAAAGGCGGAAAAGACAGGTGCTAGCAAGCTGTACATTTTAGATTTGACAAAAGAATTTGTAGAAGATTTTATTTTTCCTACATTAAAAGCTCATGCTATTTATGAAAACAGATATTTGCTCGGTACTTCATTTGCAAGACCGGTAATTGCAAAAAGAATTGTTGAAATAGCTGAAAAAGAGGGTGCTGATGCTATTGCACATGGCTGCACAGGAAAAGGAAATGACCAAGTTCGTTTCGAACTTACTATAAAGGCGTTTGCCCCAGATATGAAGATAATTGCACCGTGGAGAACATGGGAGCTGAAAAGCCGTGATGATGAAATAGATTATGCTATTGCTCATAATGTTCCTATTTCAGTTTCTAGGGAAAATAAATATTCAAAGGATAAAAATATTTGGCATCTTTCACATGAGGGCTTGGACTTAGAGGACCCTGCAAATGAGCCTAAGTATAATGAAGAAGGATTTTTAGAGCTTGGCGTTTCCCCTGAAAAAGCTCCTGATAAGCCTACTTATGTAAGCATTGGATTTGAAAAGGGTATACCTGTGAGCTTAGACGGTGAAAAGCTCGACGGTGTATCGCTGATTGAAAAGCTTAATAAATTAGGTGGGGAAAATGGCATAGGACTTGCTGATATTGTGGAAAATCGTCTTGTGGGTATGAAGTCAAGAGGAGTATATGAAACTCCCGGAGGAACAATTCTTTACTACGCTCATGAAGTGCTAGAAACCCTTACTTTAGATAAGATGACAGCACGTACAAAGCAAAAATTAGCTATTGAATATGCTGATTTAGTATATAATGGGCAATGGTACACACCTTTGAGAGAGGCACTTGATGCCTTTGTAGATGTAACTCAGCAAACGGTTACAGGTGAAGTAAAGCTAAAGCTGTATAAGGGTAATATAATCAATGCAGGTGTGACCTCTCCGTACTCTCTTTATAGTGAAGAGTTTGCGTCATTTGATGAAGATGATGTTTACGACCAAAATGACAGTGCGGGCTTTGTAAACCTGTTTGGCTTGCCAATTAAGGTTAAGGCTTTACTCGATAAGGCTCGTGAAAATCAGTAGAACGTTTAAATGCAATTCCAAAAGGGGAAACTCTTTTGGTTTTGCGTTTTAAGAAATTATATTATTTAAATAGTTAAGCTTGAAAATCACAAAAAGAGGTATATCATGGCTAAAATGTGGGCTGGACGTTTTTCAAAAGAAGTTGATGAGGGAGTTAATGCTTTTAATTCTTCAATTTCCTTTGACTGGAGAATGTATAGACAGGATATAAAGGGCAGTATTGCTCATGCAAAAATGCTTGGAAAACAGGGGATTATTGCTCCTTCCGAGAGTGAAAAAATTGTAGAAGGACTTAAAATCATACTTAAAGATTTAGACAATGGAATTTTAGATATTGACCCTAATGCAGAAGATATTCATATGTTTGTTGAAGAGGTTTTAACTAAAAGACTTGGAGAAACAGGAAAACGTCTGCACACAGCACGTTCACGAAATGATCAGGTAGCTACTGATTTAAGGCTGTATTTACGTGACGAGATAGAAGAAATAATTGCTCTTATTAAAAAGCTGATAAATGTTCTTTGCGATTTAGCAAAGGAGAATAAAAGTACTGTTATGCCTGGATATACGCATTTGCAAAGGGCTCAGCCTATTACCTTTGCTCATCATTTAATGGCGTATGCACAAATGCTTTTGAGAGATATTAGCAGACTTAAGGACTGTAAAAAACGTATGAATGAAAGTCCTTTAGGCAGTGGTGCATTAGCGGGAACTACTTATAATACTGATAGATTTTATACTGCTGAATTATTAGGGTTTGACGGTGTTATGCAAAATTCTTTAGATGGTGTTTCCGATAGAGATTTTTGTGTTGAACTTTCAAGTGTAATTTCTTTGGTCATGGTGCATTTGTCTAGATTTTCTGAGGAAATAATACTATGGTGCAGTTGGGAATTTAAGTTTATTGAGCTTGATGATGCCTTTGCCACGGGTTCAAGTATTATGCCTCAAAAGAAAAACCCTGATATTACAGAGCTTATTCGTGGAAAAACAGGTAGAGTAATAGGCGATCTTAATACTTTATTAATAATGTTAAAAGGCACTCCTCTAGCATATAATAAAGATATGCAGGAGGATAAGGAGGCTGTCTTTGACGCTGTTGACACTGTTAAGCTTTGCTTAGAAACTTTTATTCCTATGATAAGTACAATGAATGTTTTAAAGGATAATATGCGAACAGCAGCAGCTAAGGGATTTATAAATGCTACTGATTGTGCTGATTATCTTGTAAAAAAGGGTATGGCATTTCGTACTGCTTATAAAATCACAGGTCAGCTTGTAGCCTTTTGTACAGAAAAGAATATTGTTCTTGAAGAAGTACCTTTAGATGTTTTAAAATCCTATTCTCAATTGTTTGAAAATGATGTTTATCAGGCAATTTGCCTTGATACCTGCGTAAATGAGAGAAAAAGCTATGGAGGTCCATCGCCTGAAAGTGTTGAGATTCAGATAAATTATGTGCTTCTTGCATTAAAGGAATAAATTGAGATAATTAAATTTATTTTTAAAAATAATAATTAATTGGGAGAAAAAATATGTCAGTGAAAATTTTTATAGACGGGCAAGAAGGTACAACAGGGCTAAAAATTTTAGAAAGATTTGAAAATAGAACAGATATTGAAATGCTTAAAATCCCTGATGAATATCGTAAAAACCGTGATGTGCGAAAGGAATTTATACACGATAGTGATTTTACATTTTTGTGCTTACCAGATGATGCCGCACGTGAGGCTGTTAAGCTAGCTGAAGGCTCTAATACTAGAATAATTGATGCATCAACAGCTCATAGAACGTTGGATAGCTGGGCATATGGCTTTCCTGAGTTGTCAATGGCACATAGGAAAAAGATTGAGAATTCCTCTAGAGTTGCTGTTCCCGGTTGTTATCCAACGGGTTTTTTAGCTGCTGTTTATCCTTTAATAAAAGAAGGGGTTATCCCTGAGGATTATCCTATTGTAATTCATGCAAATTCCGGATATAGTGGTGGCGGTAAATCTATGATTGCTCAATATAAAAAAACGCCAAGAGAAGATAAGCTAGGAAGTCCGTGGCAATATGCACTTAATCAAACACATAAGCATCAAAAGGAAATGAAAATAATTGCAGGTCTTGAATATACACCTATTTTTAACCCACAGGTTGGAGATTTTTATAGTGGAATGACAGTTAGCGTACCTTTGTATACAAGGCTGCTTAATAAAAAGCTTACTGTTAATCAACTTAAAGAAGTGCTAAAAAATTATTATAATGATGCAAAGCTAGTAAATGTATGTGATTATGATAAAAATGTAATCTTCGCACAGGAGATTTCGGGGAAAAATTATTTAGAAATTCTTGTTTTTGCCGATGAAGATAATGATAGGGTTTTGCTTATGTCAAGGCTTGATAATCTAGGAAAGGGTGCTTCCGGTGCAGCTGTTCAATGCCTAAATATTATGATGGGGATTGACGAAACAACAGGGCTGGTCTAAGCTTTCTAAGCTTTTATTAAAGAGGTATTTATGATTAAATTTGATGAATTTGAGTTTGTTGATGGTGGAGTATGTGCTGCTGCTGGCTTTTATGCTAATGGAATTAATGTTGGTGTGAAAAAAGGCAGTACAAAAAAGGATTTAGCTATTATTTACAGTGATGTAAAATGCAACGCTGCTGCTTTATATACTCAAAATAAGGTGAAGGGTGCTCCTATTATAGTTACTCAGCAGAATTTAAAGGACGGTAAGGCACAGGCCATTATTGTAAATAGCGGAAATGCCAATACCTGCAATGAAAATGGTATTGAAATTGCTGAAAAAATGTGCGAGCTTTCAGCTAAGGAAATGGATATTTCTAAAGATGATATTATAGTGGCATCAACTGGTGTAATAGGACAGCCACTTAATATAGATGCTATTGAAAAGGGGATACCTACGCTTGTAAAGAGTCTTTCTGCTAGTGGAAGCTTAAATGCTTGTCAAGCTATTATGACAACCGATACTAGGGAAAAACAAGTGGCAGTTGAAGTTAATATTCAAGGCAGACGTTGTTATATAGGAGGAATATCAAAGGGTAGTGGAATGATTAATCCTAATATGGCTACAATGCTGGCTTTTTTAACAACTGATGTGGCAATAAATAACGAGATGCTTAAAAAAGCATTGAAACGTGTAAATGACATTACTTATAATATGGTAAGTGTAGATGGAGATACCTCTACTAATGATATGGTTTGCATAATGGCATCGGGTAAGGCGAATAATGATGAAATAATAAAGGAAGACAGCGATTATGAAACCTTTGTAGGCGGCCTTTATGCAGTGATGATGAATCTAGCACGTGAAACAGCCCGTGATGGAGAGGGTGCTACAAAGCTGCTAGAATGTTTTGTAATAGGTGCTCCTGACGATGATACGGCAAAGGTAATTGCAAAAACAGTTATTTCTAGTTCGTTATTTAAGGCGGCAATGTTTGCCAGTGATGCAAATTGGGGCAGAATTCTTTGTGCTATTGGATATGCACAGGCAGAATTTGATATAAGCAGAGTTTCTGTTGAGCTAGCTAGTGATTTAGGTAAAATAGTTGTTTGTGCAGAAGGTTCGGGCATAAACTTTTCTGAAAAAGCAGCTAAGCAAGTTCTTAGTGCTGATGAAATAAAAATATTAATAGACCTTAAGGATGGAGAAGGCAAGGCTGTTGCTTGGGGCTGTGATTTGACTTATGATTATGTTAAAATCAATGCCGAATACAGAACATAATGGACGGTAGAAAAATGATTATTAATAATGAAACAAGGGCTAATATACTAATAGATTCACTCCCGTATATTCAAAAATACAATGGGAAGATTGTTGTTGTTAAATACGGTGGAAATGCTATGACTGATGAAAAGCTTAAACAAGCAGTTATGTCCGATATAGTGCTTTTAACCTTGGTGGGAATAAAAATTGTGCTTGTACATGGAGGTGGTCCTGAAATAAATGATATGCTTAAAAGAATTGGAAAGAAAAGCGAATTTATTAATGGACTGAGATACACTGATGAAGAAACAGTAGATGTTGTACAAATGGTTTTAGCAGGGAAGGTAAACAAGGATTTAGTTTCGCTTTTGCACAGGAATAAGGGAAAGGCACTCGGTCTATGCGGACTTGATGGGAATATGATAGTCTGTGAGCAGCTTGATAAAAGTTTTGGTTTTGTAGGCGAAATTAAAAAAATAAATTCAGATATTATTAATAATACACTTGACAATGGCTATATACCTGTTATTTCTACGGTAGGAACAGATGAAAAAGGACAGGTATATAATATAAATGCTGATACAGCAGCGGCAAGAATAGCAGCAGAATTAGGTGCTGAAAACCTTATATTAATGACTGATATCAAGGGCTTGCTTGAAAATAAAGATGATGAAACCACTCTTATTAAATCTGTTGGAGTGAGTGAAGTACCTTATCTTAAAAAACAAGGTATAATTCAGGGCGGCATGATTCCTAAGATTGATTGTTGTGTTGAGGCTGTAAGGCGAGGCGTAAAAAAATCTATTATTATCGACGGAAGAATACCACACTCTATACTTATTGAATTATTTACAAGTGAGGGTGCAGGGACTATGATAAGCTAGGACTTTGAAAGGTAAAATATGAAAAATTCACAGGATATTATAAATTCATATGAAAAAAATGTAATGAATACCTATGGAAGATTGCCTTTGGCTTTAAATAAAGGTGAAAATTCAAGGGCTGAAGATGCTGATGGTAAAAAGTATATTGATTTCGGCTCAGGCATAGGCACAAATTCCTTAGGATTTTGTGATAAGGATTGGGTAGATGCTGTTTGTACTCAGGCTAATAAACTTCAGCATACTTCAAATTATTATTATAATAGTCCAAACGCTGAATTTGCTGAATTATTATGCGATAAGACAGGATATAAAAAGGCTTTTTTTGGAAATTCTGGTGCCGAGGCCAATGAATGTGCTATTAAGCTTGCTAGAAAATACAGCTTTGATAAATATGGCAAGGGCAGACATAATATAATTACTTTAGAAAATTCATTTCATGGAAGGACCTTAGCGACAATTTCAGCTACTGGGCAAGAGGTTTTTCACAATTACTTTTTTCCTTTTGTAGAAGGATTTATTTATTCAAAAGCAAATGATATTAATGATTTAAAATCAAAACTTGATGGAAGTATATGTGCTATAATGCTAGAATATATTCAAGGTGAGGGTGGAGTAATTGCGTTAAATCAGGATTTTGTAAATGAGGTTTATAGAATTGCTGAGGAAAATGATATTTTGGTCATTGCCGATGAGGTTCAGACAGGGGCAGGAAGAACAGGTAAATTTTTAGCTGGCGAATATTTTTCTAAAAAAGCAAATATCACCACAATGGCAAAGGGAATTGCTGGCGGCTTGCCTATTGGTGTTTGTTTGGCAGATGAAAAATGTGGTGAGGTATTGACTAAAGGCACTCATGCCTCTACCTTTGGTGGAAATCCAATTTGCTGTGCAGGTGGGGTAGCTGTACTGAAAAAGGTTAATAATTCCTTTTTAAAGGAGGTTAGTAAAAAGGCTGAATATATACGCAAAAGGTTGCTTGAAATACATGAAATTGAGTGCTTATCAGGCATGGGACTGATGATAGGCATAACCTTAAAAACTAAAAATTCAGCTGAAATATTAAGCAAGGCTTTGGATAATGGCTTGATGGTGCTTACAGCAAAGGAAAAGCTAAGACTTTTACCTCCCCTTACAATTACTTATAAGGATATAGATGAGGGAATAAATATTTTAAAAACATTATTAGATTAAGGCTTAAAAAAGGTGTTTGGATGATTAATGTTTTAATTGTAGGTGCAGGAGGATTTTTAGGAACAGTATTTAGGTATTTATTAGGTCTTATTCCTTTGCCTGTTGATTTTCCTTTTATCACCCTAGGTATGAATTTTTTAGGCTCATTTATTATAGGCTTAGTCTATGGTTTTTCAATAGATGGAGTTTTATCATCTAAAAAAACTTTGTTTTTTAAGACAGGTTTTTGCGGCGGATTTACAACGTTTTCATCTTTTTCATTGGAAGCTTTTAATCTAATTGATGAAAAGAAATATTTACTATCAGGAATTTATATTTTATTAAGTATTGTGCTATGTATTTTCGGCACATTTTTAGGTGTGCTTTTATCAAGAAAAATAAAAACTTTTTAAATTAATAGGAGAGTGCAATGAAACATTTATTAAAAATGCTTGACCTTTCGAAAGAAGAAATTGTTGATATTTTAAATTTAGCAGATCAGTTAAAATATGAGCTTAAGCATGGGATTCCTCACCACATTTTGCAGGGGAAAACACTAGGAATGATATTTCAAAAGGCATCAACAAGAACAAGAGTATCATTTGAGGCGGGTATGTATCAGCTAGGTGGGTATCCACTGTTTCTATCCTCTAGTGAGCTGCAAATTGGAAGAGGAGAGCCAGTTCAGGATACTGCTAGGGTGCTTTCACGCTATATTGATTGTATTATGATAAGGACTTTTGAGCAAAATGAGGTTGAAGATTTAGCTGCTTTTGGAGATATTCCTGTAATTAATGGTCTTACTGATTTTTCTCATCCTTGTCAGGTGCTTGCTGATTTAATGACTATTCGTGAATATAAAAACAAGCTTGAGGGCTTGAATTTGACTTACATCGGTGATGGAAATAATATGGCAAATTCACTTGCTGTCGGCTGCTTGAAGGTGGGAATGAATGTTACTCTAGCCTGCCCACAGGGCTATTATCCTGATGAAAGGGTTTTGCAGTTTGCAAAAGAATATCCTAATTTTAAGATTGTTAATTCTCCTAAGGAAGCTTGTATTGATGCTGATGTTGTCATTACCGATGTCTGGGCGTCAATGGGTCAGGAGAAAGAGGCGGAAATTCGCAGAAAAGCTTTTAAGGGTTATCAGGTCAATGATGAAAATTTATCCGTTGCTAAGAGTGATGTAATTGTTTTGCACTGTCTGCCGGCACATAGAGAAGAAGAAATAACTGCAAAGGTGCTAGAGCAACACTCTAAAGAAATATTTGACGAGGCTGAAAACAGGCTTCATGCACAAAAAGCTGTACTTGTAAGATTAATGGATAAATAAAACACGTCATATTATACAAAATGTTGTGTTGATTTTTGTACCATTTTACAAATAGATATTCTTGCAAAAGTTGTTTCGGTATGATATAATATATTCACATTTGATTATGTTTAACTAAATTCTTATTTTATTTGAGTTAAAAACTTTGCTTTTTTAATTTTTTTTGGTTAAAATGGTTAAATCATTATCAAAATACTTTTTTACGCATTTTTTATTATTTTTAGGAGGTCTGAAGATGACGGGTTCTGCCATCGTAAACGATAACACAACATATAACGCACCAAAAAATGCTATGCTAAGCTCCAAGAAAAATATTTTTGCTGGTACAGCAGTTATTATCGGTACTCTTGTTGAGTCTGTTTTGGCATTTATCTTTTTATTCTATCCGTTTTATATCAAAACAGTGTATAGAAGTGCAAAAGCGCTAACAGCTGGAGGAAATCCTGCAAAGGTTGTTTTCTTCAAAAATATTTTTATTTCAGAGGCAGAGGCTAGTTCGGCACCTTATATTGAGATAGGCTTATCCAGTACAATACTGCAAATTGCATTATTATATTTGATTTTTGCTGTATTACCTATCGTTATGGCTGTTATACATATGAAAGGGGCAAGCTTTACAAACTCCTATTTTGTTATTAATTATATCTCAAAAATAACGATTTCATTAATTCCTTTTATTATTCCTTATGCTAATTTGGTGGATAAATCCTTTAAGAATAGGTTTTTATATCTTAAAATAGCTTCAGCTGTTGTTTTAGCCATTGCCTTTATAGGTTTAATTTACTTTTATATTCAAAAATACAAGGCTGAGCTTAGTTCAAGTGTACTTACAATATCTGAAAAGAGTGCTATTAAGTCAAGAATTAAGATAGGTATTTTCTTATTTGCTGGAAGTGTTGGCTTTTTAGTTTTACACAGGATTACAAGATTTTTTGTGACAAAAGAAACTACTTCATTCTTTTTAGGATGGGATAATACTGCTGTTACTCAAGGGTGGGTATATGTACTTGCTTTTGTTGTTATGCTAGTTTCAGTGCTTTCTTATATTTCCGGTAAGGAATTTGGAGTTTTTCCTATTGCAACAATAGCTTTAGGATTCTTGATTTCTGATATTGTAGCTTTTCTAGCAAGAGTTAAGGTTAAGGGATTCGGTCCTAATGCTATTATTATTTTGGTTCAGGCTGTTGTATCTTTGCTAATTGCCGTTTTCTGCATTATTATTATAAACAAGCTAAAGCCTCAACCATATGAAAAAACTAGAGATAATTCAATTGCTAATTTATCGATAAATATATCATCGATTACATTTATACTAGCTTCTGTAATTGGAGTTGTTGCAAAATATTTTGCAAATCCTAAAGCAGAGTGGGGCAGCTTTGATTTTGCTTATATCGGACTTTTAGCTACTATACTTTTCCTTACTGCTATATCCTTGATTCGTGGTTTTGATTGGGCGTACACTTTTATGACTTTGTATACTGGTATCTCAATTGTTATGTCTATTTCAAATATCTTTAACAATCTACAAGTTAGAACCGATTTAATCGAGGCAGCTACAAAGAAAGGTACGGTGTATACCGATACTAAGGAGCTTTTGTCTTCAGGTGTTTATTTAATTGCAATTATATTCTGTGTAGCTACTATTTCAGTTTTGATTGCTAACAGGAAGAAAATAAAGGACTATTTATATCAAAAGAGATATTAATATTAAATGTTTTAAATATTTTAAAGAGGGGATTATTCCTCTCTTTTTTATTATTTAATTTTGCTCTTGACAATTAATACTCACTATGATATAATTTATTTGTACTAATACTTATAATACAGTTGTAGGGGGTGTAAAATTGTTCTCCTTAAATTTGCAAAGTGGAATTCCGATTTATGAGCAGCTAGTAAAGCGAGTATCTGAGCTTGTAATTAGTGGCTCACTTTTACCCGATGATAAAATGCCTACCATAAGAGAGGTAGCGAAAAATTTGGGTGTTAATCCGAATACGGTTCAAAAGGCTTATCAAATCCTTGAGCATATGGATTTGATATATTCAATTCCCGGAAAAGGCAGTTATGTCAAGGATTCGTCAAAATCGATTGAGATTATTAAAGATGAAATAATAGATAAATTTAAATTGCAGGGGAGAGAAGCTATAAGACATGGTATCACTAAGGAAGAATTGAAGCTAGCTATTGACAGCCTTAGTGAACAGGTTTTTTAATATATAAGGAGGGAAGTATGATAGAATTAAAGTCTGTTACTAAAAAATTTAATGAAGCTATCGCTCTGGATAATATAAATCTTAATATTGAAACAGGAAAAGCATATGGCCTTTTGGGTTCAAATGGTGCAGGTAAATCAACGATATTGAGGTTGCTTTCCGGTGTTTATCAATGTGAAAAGGGCGATGTTTTAATCGATGGTGAAAAGGTTTATGACAATCCTTTAATAAAAGAAAGGGTAGTGTTTGTTAATGATGAAACCGTACAGTTTAACACCTATACTTTAGATGAGCTTAAGGATTTTTATAAGGCTTTTTATCCGACGTTTTCTGAGGAGCGTTTTGAAAAGCTATGGGGTATTTTACGTTTGCCAAGGAATAGGAGGTTGTCAACTTATTCTAAGGGTATGAAAAGGCAGGCTGTGCTTATTTGCTCAATTGCGTGTCAGCCTAAATATCTCTTGCTTGATGAAGCGTTTGACGGGATAGATCCAACAATGCGTATTGTTGTAAAGAAGATGCTGGTTGATGCTATGCTGGATAACGAGCTCACTGTCATAATATCCTCACATAACCTTGGAGAAATTGATGAGTTTTGCGATACAGTTGGACTTTTGCATAAGGGTAAAATTATTTTCAATAGAGAGCTTGACAGTGTAAAGGGCAATATTCATAAAATACAAACAGCTTTTGACAGAAATTATGAAAAAGCTGATTTTGATGACTTTGAGGTTATGCACTATGAGAAAAAGGGAAGTGTAATTTATCTTATAGCAAAAGGTGATACGGATGATATTACTGAAAAGCTAAGTAGAAAAAATCCTAAAATACTTGATATTATACCACTTTCTTTAGAGGAAATATTTATTTATGAAATGGAGGTGCTAGGATATGAATTCAATGATATCAACATTAACTAAGGGAAGAACTTTTAACTATTTCAGATATAAATGTAAATCGCATAAAACGCATCTCATTACTACATCTATTATGTGTACGCTTACGTATCCGTTGTTTTTTATAGTGCTAGCCTTAACATATAGTATGGATGAAAATATTTTTTCATCATTTATAAGCAGTGCTTTGAGCATATCAATTCTTGCAATGTGTGTCTATATGTTTATGGGAATAATTATTCCTACAACAACAACACCTTATCTACATCAGAGGACAATGACGGATTTAGGTTTTTCTATTCCATTAAACAGTAAGCAGAGATTTTGGGGTGATTATTTATCAGGATTATTTATTTACATTATACCCCATATAATTTCAATAGTAATAGGAATTTTGCTTTACACCTTCACCTATTATAACGATACAAAGGAAATTTTAAGTGAGCTTTCTCCATCTGTTTTATTATCATATATGATTACAGCACTTGTAATATCTATTATGCTGTATATTCTCACTCATTTAATTTCAGTATTTACCGGAAACAGTGGTATAGCAAAAATCTATGCAATTATAATAAATATAATCATACCTATTGCATTAGCACTAATTTCTTGGGCAATATTTACTAGCGTTTACGGTGCAGATTATGAAGACATTATCCAAAAAGTTATCACTTCCTCATCTCCCATCGGACTTATAGTAGGAACTATTTTAAATATGGTAAATAGCAGCTCAGAGGGATTGGTTGTATCGTATTTATTTAATTGGGATGTTTTTCTTCCTATTGTTTTGATTTTTGGATGCGTGGTTGTTGTCACTTATTATGTTTATAAAAATAGAAAGGCTGAGCAAACCGGTTCTCCTTTTGCATTTAAATCTATTTATAACTTTATATTGTTTTTAATAATGTTCACTATTGTTTCAGGCTTTGCAACAATTACCAGAGAAACAGAGGGAGATTATCAGTCATCATTGTTTATGTCAATGATGGTTACTAGCTTTATCGCCTTTGTGGTATTAGATGTAATGACAAGGCGTGATTTTACGAAATTTTGGCAATCAATTATTAAATATTTAGGAATGGTATTCGGCTCTTTCGCAATAATTTCTGTTATATTTATGTTTGACGGATTTGGAATGACTTATATAGTTCCAGAGGTATCTCAGGTTTCTTCGGTCAATATTGAATATTCTTCAAGGTATAAGATTATGAGTGGCTATTATAGATATTCTTCTTCCGACTTTAATGATGTGAAAATAAATACTAAAGATGAAGAGGTAATAAAGAGTGCTGTTGATATTCATCAAAAGCTTGTTGATGAATACAGTTATTCAAACGAGGAAGAACGCAGCAACTTGAAAAATTCATATTCTAATTTTAAAATTACCTATAAGCTAAAATCAGGCGGAGTTATTACAAGAAATTACACTGTCTATGAGGATTCTTTTAAAGAACAGCTTGATACCATCTATTCATCAAAAGCATATAATGAATTTAAAGCCAATACTATCTATAACACTATAACAAAAACTGGATATTCAGCTGTCAAGGAGCTATATATAACAAGTCTTATCGGCATGGAAAATTATTCATCACGTATGGTTGTTTCAAAGTCTAATTATAGAGATATAGCCAATGCTTTAAAGCTTGATATAATTGAAAATGATGAGAATCCTAATCTTGACAATGAAAAAATAGGATATATTTTCATTACTAATTCTTCAGGACTATCAGATTATATACCTATAAAATCATATTACGCTAATACAATTAGCATCATTGAAAATTTAGGCGGCTCTAATCTTCTAAATAAAAAAATATCAGATTCCATAAGTGGAAAAGGGACAATTGAAATATATGATAATAATTCATCTAGTTCTGTGATTGTAGATTTTCGAGATATAAGTAATGATTTGGGAAAAATTATAGATAATTCATCTGTTTATTATAGTAAGGTTAATTCGAACAGGTTTGAAATAAGAGTTGGTGATGTATATCCGTTAATATTAATCCCAAATAATGAAGATGAAAGTGATTTATTAAAAATATTCCAAGAATATTACAAGGACAATCAATATTATGATGAAGAAGTCTATGAAGATATAATAGATGATGATTATTATAAAACAGAATATTACTACTAGCTTGCAGACTATGTCTGCAAATGATAACCCACATACCACAGGTAGTGTAAATGTTGCACGTAAGTGCAACATTTAGTGGGCTTTTTTGAGGGATAAATTTCCGAAAACATATTCAATTTATTAATACTTTGTATTTTGTCTAAAGGCTTGTCAAAATGACAAGCCTTTATTTTATTCAATTGTTACTGATTTAGCTAGGTTTCTTGGTTTATCAGCATCTATTCCCTTTAATACCGAGGTGTAATATGCTAAAAGCTGTAATGCAACAACCGCAGGAATCGGCATAAGTATATCGCTTGTAGAAGGAAGCTTTATAATAAAATCAGCTAAGCCTTCAGGAAGCTTTATATTATCACTAACAACAGCTATTACATCAGCACCTCTGGCTTTTACCTCTTCGATATTGCTTATTGTTTTTGAAATAATATTTTGCTGCGTGAAAATTGAAATAATAGGGATTCCTTTTTCAATAAGAGAAATTGTACCATGCTTTAATTCACCAGCTGCATATGCTTCAGAATGTATGTAGGAAATCTCCTTTAGCTTTAAAGAGCCCTCAAGGCTTAAGGCATAGTCTAACCCTCTGCCAAGAAAGAAAATATGCTCGGCATTAATCAGCTTTGATGCAATGTACTGTACATTTTCCTTTGAGCTTAGCATTTTTTCGATAAGCTTAGGTGTAGATGAAAGTGTAGATGTAAGAGCTTTACACTCATCTTCGGAAAGCAGCTTTTTAGCAAAAGCAAATCTAAATGCTAATAAATAAAGCATACATAACTGAACTGTATAGCACTTTGTAGATGCAACTGCTATTTCAGGGCCTGCCCATGTTTGCAGTGACATATCAGCCTCTCTTGAAATAGTGCTGTATTGTACATTTACTATTGCCACAATATCAGCACCTTTTTCTTTTGCAAGACGCATTGCAGCGATTGTATCAGCTGTTTCACCCGATTGTGAAATGATAATAACAAGGTCATTTTCACAGACTATGGGATTGTTATAGCGAAATTCCGATGCCACTTCAACACTTACTGGTATTCTAGCTAGCTTTTCTATGGCGTATTTTCCAACTATGCCGGCGTACATTGCAGTACCACAGGCTACAATATGTATTTTAGAATAATTAGATAGCATTTTATCAGTTAAATTTATTTCTGAAAAATCAGGCATACCATTTTTAATTCTTGGAGATATTGTTTTTACAATAGCCTCAGGCTGCTCATGTATTTCCTTAAGCATAAAATGTGGAAATCCATTTTTCTGTGCTGAGCTTACATCCCATTTAGCTATTTGCAAAGGCTTTTCAATAATATCGCCATGAATATCAAAAATTTTAATATCACCGCCTTCAAGCAAGGCGATTTCTTCATTTTCCAGTAAATAATATTCCTTTGTATATCGTAAAATTGCTGGAATATCTGACGCAATAAACGCCTCATCCTCACCTTTTCCGACAATAAGGGGACTTTCCTTTCTTACAGCATATATCCTATTTGGATAATTATTAAAAATTATACCGAGAGCAAAACTTCCAGTTAGCTCTTGAATAGCGTTTTTAATCGCATTAAAAGGATTGCTGTCACTGTAATAATAATCAATAAAAGATGCAACAACTTCACTATCTGTTTGTGAAATAAATATATATCCCTTAGACATTAAAAATTCTTTTAATTCGGTATAATTTTCAATGATTCCATTATGCACGATGCATACACGCCCATTGCTATGGGGATGGGAATTAATATCCGAGGGTTCGCCGTGACTTGCCCAGCGTGTATGACCAATTCCACAGTGTCCTTGAGGCTTGCCCTGTGAAATGAGCTTGTTTTTCATTACCTCCAGTTTGCCTTTTGTTTTTACTGTTTTTATTAATCCTTTTTCGAAAACTGCTATCCCCGCTGAATCATATCCTCTGTATTCAAGCTTTTCCAATCCGTCGACTAAAACATCTGCACAATCCTTATTACCAATATAACCAACAATTCCACACATAAATATCACCTTTTTTTGAAATTAATTTCTATTTAATGTAACTTTCTTAGCTTTTTTATTATACAAGAAAAATAAATATTCGTCAATTGATTTTTATATTTTGTAATAAAATTGTATAATTTAAGTCGACAAGTTTATAATATAATTGATAAAATATGTATTTTATAGGAGCAATTATGAAAATAACTAATAAAGAATATGATGAGCTAGCTAAAAAACATAGCCCAAATTCAAAAACAATAATTAATATGATAAAGGCGTTTGTAATAGGTGGGTTAATATGTGTTATTGGACAGGCATTAATTTACTTTTATATGAGTTTTGATTTAAGTAAGCAGGATTCAGGAACTATGACATCAATAACTTTGATTTTTTTAAGTGCCTTACTTACAGGGCTTGAGGTATATGATAGGGTTGCTAGGCATGGCGGTGCAGGAACTCTTGTACCTATTACTGGTTTTGCAAATGCAGTGGTATCGCCGGCTCTAGAATTTAAGTCGGAGGGGCATATAGCAGGACTTGCAGCAAAAATGTTTGTTGTAGCAGGGCCGGTAATAGTTTATGGCCTTGCAGCAGCTTTTGTATATGGGATTTTAGTATATATTTTCACTTATTTGTAGAGGTGGGTATGGGAAGCTTTATTGAAAACGGAACTATTAGATTAAATAATAATCCCTCAATACTGTCATTTGCGGCAGTGGTAGGGAAAACTGAGGGTGATGGGCCTTTAGGAAATGAATTTGACGAGGTGTTTGAGGATATAACACTTGGTGAAAAAACTTGGGAAAAATCGGAGAGCAGGTTACAGGAAATAGCTCTGCAAAAGGCTATGGCAAAGGGAGAAATCAGTGAAAGCCAGATAGATTTTTTATTTGCAGGTGATTTGCTTAATCAATGCGTGGCAAGTAATTATGGTGTGAGAAGCTTTGAGATTCCATTTGTAGGCTTGTTTGGCGCTTGTTCCACAATGGCAGAATCTTTAATAATGGCATCTATTTTTGTGGATAGTAATATTGCCACACATACGGCAGCTATGACTTCATCTCATTATTGTTCAGCCGAAAGGCAGTTTCGCTTACCATTGAACTATGGTGGCCAACGTACACCGACAGCTCAATGGACGGTGACAGGTTCGGGTGCTGCGATAATCACTACACAGGATAAGCCGCCCTTTGTCAGAAGTGTTACAATAGGTAAAATTCGTGATATGGGGATTAAGGATGCGGCAAATATGGGTGCTGCTATGGCACAAGCTGCATACGAAACTATTTCTACTCATCTAGCAAGTACCAGTACAAGCTTTGATGATTATGATTTGATTTTGACAGGTGATTTAGGAATGATAGGGACAAATATGCTTAGAGAATTATTTCAGCGTGATGGCTTTGATTTAAATGACAAGCACAATGATTGTGGTCTTATGATTTATGATTTGAATAAGCAAGATGTTCATGCGGGCGGCTCGGGCTGTGGTTGTAGTGCTAGCGTTCTTTGCGGGCATATTTTAAAACAGCTTAAAGATGGAGCTATAAATGACGTTTTATTCTGTGCTACTGGTGCTTTAATGTCGCCAACAATGATTCAGCAGGGTGAGAGTATACCATCAATCGCTCATGCTGTGCATATTTCTGCTACTATATAGGAGGAGTTATGGAAGTATTTTTACAATTCTTATGGGCATTTTTAGTAGGTGGAGCTTTTTGTGCTATCGGGCAAATTTTAATTGATAAAACTAGTCTTACGCCGGCTAAAATATTGGTTATTTTTGTGGTTAGTGGTGTAGTGCTTGAGGCAATTGGAGTATATAAATATATAGCAGAATTTGCAGGTGCAGGTGCTACTGTTCCTCTTACGGGTTTTGGGCATTTGCTTGCTAAGGGTATGCGTGAGGCAGTGGAACAACACGGACTACTAGGTATTTTTTTAGGTGGGCTTACTGCTACTTCAGGAGGAATAACAGCAGCTGTTATATTCGGATTAATCGTTGCATTAACATTTAAAAGTGGTACTAAAATAAACGTAGAAAAATAAAAACCGATTTACACAATGCAAATCGGTAAATATTTTATCATCAGGGGAGAGTCACCTGACTTTATTGTCTGCTACCAAGCTTTTTACCCATAG
>JAAYSD010000032.1 GCA_012518465.1 Clostridiales bacterium | reverse complement strand
AAATCTGCTCCAAATACCCTTTGATAGTTTAAATATCTTTAGCAAACTGAAGTATCTAATATTTTTTTCACATATTTTCATTTCTTATGCTAATGATAATTTAAACTGGGTTTTGGAGGAAGACATGGGTATTAAAATTTTAGGCTTTATAAGCGGATTGCTTAATGGACTTTTTGGATCGGGTGGGGGTCTTGCTGCTGTGCCTTTGATAGAATCTCAAGGAATACAGCCTAAGAAAGCACACGCAACTTCTGTCGCTTTGATATTTTGCCTTAGTATAATAACTGCAATAGTATATTTTTTTAATGGATTTATTGATATAAAAAGCACTATTTCCTATATACCAGGGGGAATAGCCGGAGCAGTGACGGGAACATTTTTGCTCAAAAGAATTAATAATTCTATTTTAAGAAGAATTTTTGGAGCTATTATGATAATATCATCGATAAGGATTTTTATAAAATGATTGAATTTTTAATAGGTTTTTTTACGGGAGTAGCAGCATCAATGGGGCTTGGAGGAGGATTTGTGCTGTTGATTTTTATGATTAATTTTACCGATATTTCACAAAGGCAGGCACAGGGTACAAATATTCTCTTTTTTTTACCCATTGCTTTATTATCGATAATATTTCACACTAAAAATAAGCTGATAGAATGGTCAGTTGTTTTAAAATGTATTTTTTGGGGGATAATCGGTGTAGTTGCAGGCTATTTAATAGCTTGGTTTATAGATGAAAAATGGCTTTCTTATATTTTTGCTGGATTAATGGCTGTTGTCGGTGTGAAAGAGCTATTTCACAAGAATTTAGATAATACTAATAAAAATAATCGTATAAAAACCTTATATTTTCAGCAATATTACAATTGACAAATATTAAAAGCTTTGTTATAATGATTAATAATTAATATATTAAAAGCTATGACAGGGAAAAAAGCTGTAATTATCCTTTAGAGAGCTGATGTGTTTTAATGTTTTGGTATTAAAACTTGGTGAAAATCAGTGCTTAATTTCAGAAATAACTCACCCTGGAGCTGTCGGCTGAAAGCTTTTGTCAGTAGGCTTGATCGGGTTCTCCCGTTATAGAGATAGAAATTGTATGATTTCGATAAGTGGGTTTTCACCAATAAGAGTGGTACCGCGAGGATTTATTCCCCGTCTCTTAGCATATGCTAAGGGCGGGGATTTTTAGTTATTATAAATGAGAGAGGTTAGAAAAATGAAAAATTATCAAAGATATCACAGAAACTATTTTCTCCCCCCTGTTAATGAAATGAAATGGGCAAAAAAGGAGTATATCGATAAAGCACCTATTTGGTGTAGTGTTGATTTGCGTGATGGAAATCAAGCACTTGTTGTGCCTATGAGCCTTGAAGAAAAGCTCAGGTTTTTCACTTTTTTAGTGAGTCTAGGGTTTAAGGAAATTGAAATAGGATTTCCTGCAGCCAGTGAAACAGAATTTGAATTTGCTCGTGCTTTGATAGAAAAAAATCTTATTCCTGATGATGTAACTGTACAGGTTTTGACACAGGCAAGGTCACATATTATTAAAAGGACTTTTGAAGCTTTGGAGGGAGCAAAAAATGCAGTTGTCCATATGTATAATTCTACTTCATTTTCGCAAAGACAGCAGGTTTTCCGTAAGAGCAAAGAGGAAGTTTTGAAAATTGCTGTTGATGGGGCTAAGCTTTTGAATGAAATGGCTAAGGAAACTAAGGGAAATTTTCGTTTTGAATACTCTCCTGAAAGCTTCACCGGTACAGAGCCTGAATATGCTTTGCAGGTGTGTAATGCTGTGCTTGACATATGGCAGCCTAATGCTGAAAAAAAGGTTATTATAAATCTTCCTGTTACTGTTTCGATGTCACTTCCGCATATTTATGCTAATCAGATAGAGTATATGTGCGATAATTTAAAATATCGTGAAAATGTTATAGTATCCTTGCACCCTCATAATGATAGGGGTACAGGGGTTGCTGATGCTGAGCTGGGTATCCTTGCTGGTGCTGATAGGATTGAAGGTACACTTTTTGGAAATGGTGAGCGTACTGGTAATGTTGATATAATAACCCTAGCTATGAATTTGTTTTCACATGGAGTTGATCCTAAGCTTAATTTAGAAAATATGCCGCAGATAGTTGAATTTTATGAAAGCGTTACCAGAATGCATGTGCATGAACGTCATCCATATGCGGGACAATTAGTATTTGCTGCTTTTTCTGGTTCTCATCAGGACGCTATTGCAAAGGGAGTTAAATGGCATCAGGAAAATAATATTACCGGCTGGACAGTTCCTTATCTTCCTATTGACCCTAAAGATGTTGGCAGAGAATATGAAACCGATGTTATACGCATTAACAGTCAATCAGGAAAGGGCGGCATCAGCTATCTTATGGAAAACAATTATGGCTTTGACATCCCTGCTAAAATGCGAGAGGACTTTGGCTATATGGTAAAGGATGTATCTGACAAGCTCCATAAAGAGCTTTCATCTGATGAGATACTGGATATTTTCAAAGAAAATTATATTAATATCACCACAGAATTTGATATAACTGAAGTTCATTATAAGCAAATAAACGGTGAGATTGAGGCATCAATAATTATTTCAAATGGTAAGGAAATCCACGCAATCGGGCATGGAAACGGTAGACTTGATGCAGTTAGCGATGCATTAAAAAAGACCATTAATGTGGAGTTTAATATCGATTTTTACAAGGAACATTCACTTGAAGTAGGCTCAAAATCAAAGGCAGTAGCCTATGTTGGAATTAAGCTTCCCGATGGCAGTGCAGTTTGGGGAGCAGGGGTTCATACAGATATTGTAAATTCTTCGGTAAGTGCCTTGGTTAGTGCTGTTAATCGCAGTGGGATATATAAAAATAGAAGTAAATAAGTGATAGTATAAATAAAAAAGCCTTCCTTTAAGAGAAAGTATCTCCTAAGGGAAGGCAATCTTTATTTTTAGAAAAGCAATTGTTCTGCCTCGTATTTATTTT
>JAAYSD010000031.1 GCA_012518465.1 Clostridiales bacterium | reverse complement strand
GTTACTAAATCTTTATTAAGCCTTTCTTCGTCTATGATAGCACCATAGCCCTTTATAACCCCTTCTTTTTCAAGTTTTGCAATTTCATTCGCCACGGCGGCCTCTGTTGTACCTAACATAACAGCTAGCTGTTCATTTGATAATCTTGCATGAAATTTTAATAGATCGAGTAATTTTTCCATTTAAAAGCCACCTTTCAATAATTATAAACCAAAAAATATAATTTTGATTTATTTATATCTTAACATAAAAAAAGTAATTTGTCTAGAAAAATTTTTTCCGCTTAAATATTATTGGTTAGATGCATATAAAAATTTTTTTCATATATAAGTCAATGTGTAGGCGTTTTTTCGAAAAATGAATTTTCCAAATACCAGATTCAATTTTAATAGTACTTTAACTGTTGATTATATCTAATTACTTAATGAATTGCTTGAGAAAACTTAAATTTTTATACAAACCTATTTACTTTTCCTATCTTCTTATGTATAATAGTTAGGCAACATTATTTATGAAAGGCTGGTAATATTATGCGTGCTGTTTTAACGGTAGTAGGAAAAGATACAGTGGGGATACTCGCTAAGGTCAGTAGTATTTGTGCGGAATATAATGCAAATGTGATGGACGTAACACAAACTGTTATGCAAGATTTGTTTGCTATGACTATGCTTATTGATATTAATAAATTAAAAATAGGCTTTTCTGAATTTTCAGACAAATTAAAAAATGCTGGTTCTGATATGGGTCTGCAAATTCATGTAATGCATGAGGATATTTTTAATTCTATGCACAGAATATAATTTTCAGGACAAAGAAAGGTTTGCTATGCTTAATTCAAGTGATATTTTAGAAACTATAAAAATGATACAGGAAGAAAACCTTGATATACGTACTATTACTATGGGAATTTCTTTAATTGATTGTATTGATTCTGATATTAATAAGGCGTGTGACAAGGTTTATGATAAAATTTGCAGAAAAGCAGAAAAGCTTGTATCAACCGGAGAGGATATTGAAAAGGAATACGGTATTCCTATTATAAATAAAAGAATTTCCGTTACTCCTATCGCTATTGTAAGTGCAGCTGCAAAAGGCTCACCTGTTTTATTTGCAAAAGCATTGCAAAAAGCGGCAGAAACTACAGGAGTAAACTTTATAGGTGGTTATTCGGCGCTTGTTCAAAAGGGTTTTTCTGCAGGTGATAAGGAGCTTATCGATTCAATCCCCGAGGCTTTGGCAGTTACATCAAATGTATGTTCCTCTGTAAATATAGGCTCTACAAAAGCCGGTATCAACATGGACGCTGTAAGGCTTATGGGCTCTATTATAAAACAATCTGCTGAAAAAACAGCTGATAATTATTGCTTTGGTGCAGCTAAGCTTGTTGTATTTTGCAACGCTCCTGAAGATAATCCTTTTATGGCAGGTGCTTTTCATGGTGTTGGTGAATATGACTGCGAAATAAATGTTGGTGTTTCAGGACCGGGTGTTGTACGAGCAGCTGTGGCAAAACACCCCGACGCTAATATTTCTGAAATAGCAGATGTAATTAAGAAAACAGCCTTTAAAATTACAAGAATGGGACAGCTTGTCGGCACACAAGCAAGCAAGAGGTTAGGTGTTCCTTTTGGAATTGTTGATTTATCGCTTGCACCTACTCCTGCAATTGGCGATAGTGTAGCACATATTCTTGAAGAAATAGGCCTTGAAAGCTGTGGAACGCATGGAACCACTGCGGCACTTGCCCTTTTAAATGACGCTGTTAAAAAAGGCGGAGTTATGGCTTCTTCCCATGTTGGTGGCTTGTCAGGTGCTTTTATCCCTGTTTCTGAAGATGCAGGAATGATAAACGCTGTCGAAAATGGCTCTCTTTCTCTTGAAAAGCTAGAGGCTATGACTGCTGTTTGCTCAGTTGGACTTGATATGATTGTTGTACCAGGTGATACTGATGTAGATACAATTGCTGCAATTATAGCTGATGAAGCGGCAATAGGTATGGTAAACTCAAAGACTACTGCTGTACGTATTATTCCTGCAGTAGGTAAAAAAGTAGGTGAAACCTTAGAATTTGGAGGTCTTTTTGGCAGCGGTCCTGTTATGCCAGTCAACAAGTTTTCATCATCTAAATTCATTAATAGAGGTGGCAGAATACCTGCACCTTTACAAAGCTTAAAAAATTAATTTATAGGAGGAAACAAAATGCCTAATCCTTATTTACCATTATGGGAGTATATTCCAGATGGAGAGCCAAGACAATTTGGCGATAGAGTATATATTTATGGTTCGCACGATAGTGCTGGCTCTGATAAGTTCTGTGATAAAAAATTAAAGGTTTGGTCGGCTAGTATTAATGATCTTAACAACTGGGTTTGTCACGGAGATATTTTTCATACAGCCGATGATCGTGACCATAAAGCCGATACCGATTGGACTGATGGAGATTTATTTGCTCCTGATGTAGTAGAAAAGGACGGAAAATATTATCTTTTTGCATATATTATGGGGGCAAGAGGCTGTGTTGCTGTTAGTGATAAACCTGAAGGACCTTTCAAGCTTTTAGGTGCGTATGAATATAATATTTCCGATGAAGTATGCTGTAATGGCTGGTTTATAGACCCCGGTGTTTTTGTCGATGACGACGGAAAGGTTTATAATTACTGTGGATATGAGCGTTCATTCATGGTACAGATGAATCCCGATAAAATGAATGAGGTTTTAGACAATACTTTAATTGAGCATATTGTACCTGTTGAAGAGCCTTTTGAATTTTTTGAGGCTTGTTCAGTCCGTAAAGTAAACGGCACATATTATATGATTTATTCCCCTAAGCAAGGAAATAGATTAGCTTATGCAACAAGTGATTCTCCCACAGGCCCTTTCACTTATAGAGGCTATATTGTTGATAATGGCGACCAATATCCCGCAGGAAATAATCATGGCTCAATATGTAAGATTAAAGACC
This sequence comes from Clostridiales bacterium, assembly GCA_012518465.1. GTDB lineage: Bacteria > Bacillota > Clostridia > Oscillospirales > Ruminococcaceae > JAAYSD01. The sequence goes on along the minus strand of JAAYSD010000031.1, from coordinate 24,002 downwards.
AATGGTATATCTTCTATCATAGAATGACCAATAACACCATCATGTCAAGACGTGCCTGTGTAGAAAAAATAGAAATTTTACCCGATGGAAGCATACCGCTTGTAGAAATGACTTCACTCGGATTTGAAGATTCTCTTTCGCCATACAAGCCAACTCCCGCTGATATTGCTTGCGTGCTTACTGGTGGGTGCTTTGTGACAGAAAGGAATGTTTTTGATAGGTATATTAGTAATATCACAAGCAATTGTGTAATCGGTTACAAATATTATGATTTTGGTGAGGATTTTTCAAGTAAAACCATGGAATTTGCTGCTAAAATTCGTGGTACAGGATGTAAGTCTAAGATAAAAATCATGATTGATGACCCTGAAAACGGAGAAGAAATAGGAATTTGTAATATAGGTATGGACGATGGTGTATATACCACTGTTACAAAAGCTGTTACAGGCAGACATTCTGTATTTTTAGTAGTTGAGGATGATTTTGGCGGCTGGTTTACCGATATGTTTAAAGGCAGGCACTTATTCGAGCTTCAAGAATTTGTATTTATGAAATAAAATTCACCTACAATTTGTCCCCGCAAATTCTCGTAAGGAATTGTGGGGATTTTTGTATAATTTTAAATAACGGATAATTAAAATAAATCTTTAAAATTAAAAAATTTCCCTTTTTACACTTGAAATTATGATAAATTAATGTTATTATATTTAATATTGATATTTATATAAGAAAGGGCTATTTCGTGAGCAAAATAAAAGAAAAGGATGTGTATCTTACTATAAAAAGCATACAATCCGATGATGATGATAAAGATACAATTGAACTTTTTACAGTAGGAAAAATGAGTACTGATAACGGTAAATATACTTTTAAATACAACGAGAGTAAAGCAACGGGCTTTGAAGGAAGTAAGGTCACCTTAAATATCGATGAAAACAATATGGTCACCCTAATTCGCTCTGGTAAAACAAATGCAAATTTGATTATTGAACAGGGTAAAAAACATCATTGTCATTATAGCACAGATTTTGGATATGGCTTTATGATGGGAATTTCTACTGAGGAAGTTAAAAATGAATTAACTGAAAATGGTGGGAATTTGTATTTTAAATATGTTGTTGATATTAATTCCTCTTTCCTATCAGTTAATGAATTGTTTATTAATGTAAAGCAGACAAACAATAATATAATTAATTCTTAAATAAGGACGGTAAAAAATGTTTAATCCAATAGATACAGCAAAAAAAGAAATAAAAGCTTTGATTTTATCTGCATTAGGCGAGCTTATAGCACAGGATAAGCTGCCGCCTGAGCCTATACCTGCTTTTAATATTGAAATTCCTAATGACCGTTCTCATGGTGATTTTTCCTCAAATATTGCTTTAGTTTCTGCTAAAGCATTTAGGACTAATCCACGCCAAATCGCTTCCCTACTGCAATTAGAGCTTGAGAAGATAACAGATTTTTTCAATAAATGTGAAATTGCCGGCCCCGGATTTATTAACTTTTTTTTAGGAAACAGCTGGTACAGCGAAACTATAAATGAGATTATAGCTCAAAAGCAGGACTATGGTAAAACTGATACTGGAAACGGCAAGAAAGTGCTTGTTGAATTTGTTTCTGCCAATCCAACAGGACCTATGCATATCGGAAATGCAAGAGGCGGGGCTTTGGGAGATTGCTTATCCTCTGTGCTTGAATGTGCAGGATATGAGGTTTGCAGAGAGTTTTATGTAAATGATGCAGGAAATCAGATTGAAAAATTTGCCCTATCACTCGATATACGCTATCGACAGCATTTTGGTGAAGAAATTGAAATGCCTGAGGACTCTTATCATGGTGAAGATATTATAAATCATGTGAAAAGCTTTGCTGAAAAATATGGTGATAAGTATATTAATTCCTCGGAAGAAGTGCGTAAAAAAGCTTTAGTTGATTACGCTCTACCTATTAATATAAATACACTTGAAACTGATTTGTTAAAATATAGAGTAAAGTATGATAGCTGGTTTAGAGAAAGCACACTCCATCAAAATGGTGCAGTAGACAAGGTGATTGAAATTCTTAGGAAAAATGGGCATACGTATGAGAGTGAAGGCGCTTTATGGCTTAAAGCAACTGACTTTGGTGCTGACAAAGACTTTGTGCTTGTGCGTTCCAATGGTTTTCCGACATATATTGTACCCGATATAGCTTATCACTATGATAAGCTTGTGACACGTGGCTATGACAAGGCTATCGATGTATTAGGCGCTGACCACCACGGATATGTTCAAAGGATGCGTATTTGCTTAAAAGCAATGGGAATAGATGAAAAACGACTTGATGTTGTTATTATGCAAATGGTTCGGCTCATTCGTGTTAATGAAAACGGCGAAAAAGAAACTGTAAAGCTTTCAAAACGTTCGGGAAAAGCTATTACCCTATCTACCCTGCTAGATGAAGTTCCTATCGATGCCGCAAGGTTTTTCTTTAATCTGCGTGATAGCAATACCCATTTAGAATTTGACTTAGACCTCGCTATTGAAGAAAGCTCGCAAAATCCAGTATTCTATGTTCAATATGCACATGCAAGGATATGCAGAGTTCTTGAGAAACTTAAGGCTGAGAATTACAGCTTAGATGATTATGAGGATGAGTTAAAGTTTATTACAGATACAGAAATTTCTTTGGTAAATAAGCTTGTACAATTGCCAAATGAAGTAAATCTTGCTGCTAACGAGTATAATCCTTCAAGAATCACTAGATATTGCTATGAAACTGCTCAGCTATTCCATAAATTCTATGACGAATGTAAGATTATAGGTGAGGAAAAAGCTATTATGTATTCAAGAATGGCACTTTGCATTGCTACAAAAACTGTATTATCAAATATGCTTAATTTATTAAAGGTCGATGCACCTGAAAAAATGTAACTATATTTATTGCTGAAAGGACTGAGATGGACTCCGATACAAAACTTCCCTTTTTAATTTATGGGGCAGGTATGAATTTTAGTGAATTTGATTTAAGCAATTCCGATTTTGATTATATAAACAAGGCTTCGGCGACAGAAAGAATTACTTCTGACTGTGATGCTATATTAACGCCATCGGTTAAATTTAGCTATAATAGTTTTTACGATATAGATAATAATATAATCTTTAAAAATTACAAAAGTATTATACAAGCTTTTAAATCATATGCTATGGATAAGCTTGTTGGCGGGTGCATTTCTAGTATTGATATTGATGGTGAGGAGGAAATTAATTTTTCTTCTCTCATTTCTCTTTATAAAAAATTAGCTGAATTATTAGACCCTTTTGTTGATTTTTTTATAGGATATAATTTAAAAAAAATAAGTGATTTAAGGGCGATAATTTTAGCTTGTAAAAAATTTAAAAAACCTGTTTTTGTTACTGTTGATTTAACACAGGATGAAACATCAGCAGAAGTTATAAACCCGCTATCAGCTATGATTATCTCACAATCTATGGGTGCTGATGCTTTTGGTCTCAGCGGTGAATTTGATTTTGATTTGTTTAAAAATAATTTTATAGAATGTAAAGGCTACTCCAAAATTCCTATTTTAATTTATCCTGAATTTAATCAAAATTATAATAGTGATTTTATTGAAAATAATTTACATTTTTTAATTAAAAACGGAGCAGATTTAATAGGTATAAATAAAATCTGTAATTTAAATATACCCGCTTTAATACAAGAAAAATCTCAATATGAAAGCTTAGTTCATCATGATGACGTAATCATCTCAGCATATCAAAATAACGTATTCTTTCTCACACCTGATTGGATTGAAATTTCTCCATTAATAAAAGTGGGCTACGATATGAGTGATGAGCTTCTGAAATACAGCAGTGATGATAGCGGATATGATATTATAAATGTATTTATTGATAATGTTGATGATGCTGTTTCTTTTTCCGAAAATCAGCATATGTCTGATTTGCCAATAATGTTTACTTCATCTGATGAGGTTGCATTAAAAACAGCATTGTTACTGTATCAAGGCACAGCTTTTGTAGATTCATCAATGAATATAGATGAATCAATACTGAAAAAGGCTGCTAAAAAATATGGTTCGATAATTTACTAATAATTTTTAGAATTATAACGGAGAATATTAATGTTTAAGGAAGAAAAAATTTACTATAAAAAAGCTTTTTTCTACGCACTTCTATGTGCTGCTGCAATATTTTTACCTTTAATAGCTTTTGACAAGGGATATTTCTTATTCTATGGTGATTATAATGCACAGCAAATTCCTTTTTATAAGGTAACAGCCGACGCTATAAAAAGTGGTAATTTTTTCTGGGATTGGTACACTGATTTAGGCACAAACTTTATAGGCTCATATACCTTTTATACTCTGGGAAGCCCGTTTTTTTGGCTAACTGTTCCCTTCCCCACTGCTATATCTCAATTTTTAATGGGGCCATTAATGATACTGAAATTTGCTTGTGCCTCATTGTTTTCTTTTACATATATCAGACGATTTACCAAAACGCCTGACTACGCCCTGATAGGCGGCTTATTATATGCCTTTTCCGGATTTTCCTCGTACAATGTATTTTTCAATCATTTTCATGAAGCTATTGTTTTCTTCCCCCTCTTACTAATAGGTTTAGAAGAGCTTGTTGTAAACAAGAGGAAAGGTGTATTTGCACTCGTTGTTGCTGCTAATGCTTTAATTAATTATTTTTTCTTTATAGGCTCAGCTATTTTTGTAATAATCTATTTCTTTGTAAGAACCATAGATGAAAAATTTGAAGTAGATTTAAAAACCTTTTTCACTATTGTTTTTGAAGCTGTTTTGGGCGTCGCAATAGCCGGAATTTTATTTATTCCATCAATAGCTATGGTGCTGGAAAATCCACGCTCAACTAATATGCTTACAGGTTGGGATTTAGTATTTTATTCAAACTATCAAAGATATGGCCTTATCTTCCAAAGCCTTTTTTTCCCACCAGATATTGCTGCAAGGCAGAATTTCTTCCCCCAAACAGGTGCAAGATGGTCAAGCGTCGCAGCTTATCTGCCGTTATTTTCAATGGCTGGGGTGCTTACATTCCTTAAAAATGCGAAAAAGCATTGGCTTAAGGTTTTACTGCCACTTTGCTTTTTATTTATGCTGATACCGGGATTTAATTCAATGTTCAGCCTTTTTAACGACAATTACTACACAAGATGGCTGTATATGCCTGTTTTATTGTGCTGTCTTGCTACTGTGCTTGCGCTTGAAAGAAAGGACTATGACTTAAAATACGGCTTAAAATGGTGTACCTTTGCTGTTGTCTTAATCTCCCTTGTTACTATTCTCCCCTCAAAGGAGGAAAAGGAAATTGTCCTTGATGATGGCACAAAATCAAAATCAACCGTTGAAGTAATTGGTCAGCTTGTAAATGAAGCACCTGCTGTCTACATATCCATTGCTGTGGCAATTGGTATGATTATTGCTTGTTATATACTAATTAAAAAGAGAAAGAAAAACCCTTTTAATAAGCAGTTTATATCAACAGCAACTTCCTTTACACTTATCGCTTGCGTCATTTCAAGTGGATATACAATAATTTATGGAAGAGCAATAGGACCATATAATGATGAATATTCATCTGCTCTCTATGCTGATTTAGAATTTGAAGATGAAGAATTTTTCAGAGTTGAAGCAATTGGTGATACTAATAATGCAAATATGTTTTGGGATTTATACGGGTTTAGGAGTTTTCATAGCCTTGTTCCTAAAGGCACCTTTGATATGTATGATTTAGTGGGCTTTGATAGGTCTGTAAATTCAGATTCCGATACTATTGATTATATGGAATTACGCTCGCTTTCATCACTAAAATACGTTGTAGTAAGCGACTTAAAGCTTAAATATGCAGATAATAAAAAAGTTATTGACAATCTGAAGGGCTTTGAAAAGGTTGATTATCAAAATGGATATACCATTTTCGAGAACAAAAACTTTGTTCCTATGGGATTTTCATATGATTATTACCTAGATATTGATACTTTTACCAAAAAGACAAACACTCAAAAGGATAATCTTTTGCTAAAAGGCGCATATATTCCCTTGGATTTACAAGAAAAGTACTCTGATATTTTAAAGCCATTGCATAAATCACAGTATTCAAATATATCCGATATAGCTACATCTGCTGATACTGCAAATCTTAGAGAAAATAAAGTCGAAAGCTTTAACGTTGGAAAAAACAGCTTTACTGCTACAACAAATTATGATTCAGATAGGCTAGTTGTTTTCACCATACCCTATGATAGTGGGTGGAAGACAAAAATCAACGGTGAGGATGCTGAAATAGACGTTATAAACGGTGGTTTCATTGGTATACGTGTTCCGAAAGGGCAGAATACGCTTGAATTTTCATATGTATCACCGGGCTTTTGGATAGGATTAATTTCAACAGGTGCAGGGCTAATTATCCTACTAATATATATACTTATATGGAAAGCTACAAGAAAACAAAAGCCTAATAAGTATGCCCACCTATATGACAGAGATATTATGCGCAAGGTTCATGCACACGACTCATATATAAAACAAATGAGTAAATATATTTATTCATCTAAGGATAAAAGTGACTTTTTACCTTTAAGTGAGATTGATGAAAAGGTAAACTGGAATGAAATTAATGAAAAAATCCAAAATACCTTCGAAGAAAACGGCTTTACTTTTGAAGATAAAATGGAACAAGCACAGAAAATTATTGATGAAATAAATAAAAAGGAAGATAGTAATGAATGAATTTGAAAATTTAACCGAAACTACTTTAAAGGAAAATACTGTTTTTGATGGCATCGTAGTCAAGCTTAATGTAGATGATGTTTTACTTCCTAATGGAAAAAAAGACACCCGTGAAAGGATTGTTCATCCTGGAGGGGTGGGGATTATTGCTATAACCGATGATAATGATATTTTAATGGTAAGACAGTATAGATATGGCGTACAAAAGCTGCTGCTTGAAATTCCGGCAGGTAAGCTTGAATACGGTGAAGAACCTTTAGAATGTGGAAAAAGAGAGCTTTTAGAGGAAACTGGATATATTGCCGAAAGCTATACTTATTTAGGTGGATTTTGTCCTACTCCTGCATATTGTGGTGAAATTACACATATTTATTTAGCACAAAATTTAAGCTTTAAAGGACAAAAGCTTGATAAAGATGAATTTTTGCAGGTAGAGAAAGTTTCGCTGGAAAAAGCTGTTAAGCTAGCATTAGAAAACAAGCTTGAAGATGGAAAAACACAAATTGCAGTGCTTAAAACAAAGCTTTTATTAAATAAATAAGCTGAGTGTTTTCACTCAGCTGAGTTTATGATGTTAAGACAAGAATATTATTCGGCTTCTGCCTCGTTTTGCAGCCTAATATATTCCTCATAATAATCAATAATCTGTGTTTCTATTTCCTTTCGAAATTCTTGGCTGATAGGGTGAACAATATCTCTGAATACTCCATTTTCTTCCTTGCGGCTTGGCATTGCAACAAACATTCTTTCATCACCCTGAACTATCTTAATATCATGTATTGCGATAGCTTCATCAATTGTAATTGATACAATTGCCCTTAATCTGCCTTCGTTCATAGTTTTTCTAATTTTAATATCACTTATGTCCATAAAATACCTTCCTGTTTTAAAAATTTTTATATATATAAATATATATTTCACATTAAATAATATAATATACAAGTAATTCCAAACTTATCTTGTTGAAAGGAGATTACTTTGGAAAAATATCTAGATAATAAACACCATGTTCATTTCATTGGTATAGGTGGCAGTGGTATGTATCCACTAGCTCAAATATTGCATAAAAAAGGTTATTATATCACCGGTTCCGATAATAATGAAACCTCAACACTTGATGCAATAAGGAAAATGGGTATCAAAGTGTATTTTGGTCAACGTGCTGAAAATATTGATGGTGCCGATTTAATTGTCCATACAGCTGCTATTATGGAGGATAACCCCGAGCTTATTGCAGCGAGAGAAAGTGGTGTCACTACAATAGAAAGAAAATATCTTCTTGGTGAAATAACCTCTTGGTTTGAAAATTGCATAGGCGTATGCGGCACTCACGGAAAAACAACTGCAACCTCTATGCTGACTCATATTTTCCTAGGTGATAATTCCGATATATCTGCTTTTATCGGAGGAAAATTAAAGGCAATTTCAGGCAGTGCAAAGCTTGGAACAAATAATACCATGGTATGTGAGGCTTGCGAATTTTCTAATACTTTTCTTGAAATGCAATGCTCAAGTGCTGTTGTACTTAATATAGACGCAGACCATCTTAATTTCTTTAAAACTATGGATAATCTTAAAGCGGCCTTTACTAAGTTTTGCGATAAAGCTAGTGATTTAATTGTTTACAATGGTGATGACAAAAACACCATTGAGGCAGTTAGCAAAACTATTTCTACTGCCAGAAAAATCACCTTTGGATTTGATAAAAGCAATGATTTCTATGCCGAAGATATAAAAAAGCTTTCAGATTTTAAAACAAGCTTTGTCTTGAAAAGCAAAACAGGTATTAGCGAGGAATTAGTTATCTGTGTCCCAGGTAAGCATAATGTGCTTAACGCTGTTGCTGTAAGTGCTATTGCCCTTTCACAAAAAAATCCTGTAAAAATTGAAGGATTAAAAAAAGGATTGTATGAATTTAAAGGTACGGCAAGACGATTCGAACTGCTTGATGAAATAAACAGTATCACGGTTGCTGATGATTATGCCCACCACCCTACTGAAATAGAGGCAACCTTAAAAACAGCCAAAAACATGAGTTTTAATAGAGTATGGGCTGTTCACCAACCCTTTACCTATTCAAGAACAGCTACCTTAATTGATGATTTTGCAAAAGTACTTTCAATCGCTGACAAAGTTGTTCTAACAGAAATTATGGGTAGCCGTGAAAAAAATACCTATAATATTTACAGTAAGGATTTAGCCGAAAAAATAGATGGTTGCACATGGTTTTCTACCTTTGACCAAGTAGCTGAATATGTTGCTGAAAATGCTATGCCAAATGATTTGATAATAACACTAGGCTGCGGAGACGTTTATAAAGTAGCAATCAAGATTATTGAATTATTGAAAAAATCAAAATCTTAATTCTAATAAATATTATCATTATCACTATTTTTTTTCAGTAACCTTGACACATTTTCGAGATAAATTTAGAATTCAGCTTTGAAAGATTGCTTAGAACAAAAAAGCTTTAGCAAAAATGCTAAAGCTTTTTTATGTATAATTTTTTATAGTTCCTTAACCCATAAGCCATGAAGATTACAATATTCAAAAACTGCAACAGCCCTATCGTCAATGAGCTTGAATTTTGCAACAGGCTTATCACCCGGCTTAAAATTCTTCCTTTGTCCACCCTTTTCAGTTTGAACATAAACCCATTCAATATAATGCTTTTCTTCCATAGGATGCTCAACACTTCCTACTGTAACAGTAATGGTGTCGCCATCTATTTCTACGACGGGAACATGTTTTTCAGTAGCTGCATCGGTAGAATTAGCTTTTAAAGGCTTTAAACCAGCAATCTCACCATTTACTTTTACTGCACCGACAATGCTCTTATCCTCAGCAATTAAAAATTTTGTTTTTTCACTCATATGCCTAAATCCTTTCTGTCAAAAGCATAGCTCTGACTATTGTGATGCTTTAATAGACTGATTTTATATTTATATATATTTTAGCCTATTAAATATACCACAAACTTCTTTTCAAAAATGTTTTCAATAATATTATATAATAACAACAATGTTTTGTCAATATATATGAAAGAATTTATTTATTTTATACTAGAAAATAATACTAGTTACTAAATTTGTTTAGTAAAAATATCCCAGATGATTAAATTTCATTTGTAAAAACTGCCCTGTTTTTATAAGAAAAAAACTATAAATTCATTAAAATATTATAATATTTTATAAAATCATTTTTTTAGTTGAAATTTATATAAAATTATTGTATAATCTAAATAGTAACAGTTAGATATAAATAACTGTAATTTCGTTAATAATTAAATACGGAGGTTTTGCCATGTACTCAGATTTGATGGACAGCATTGGATTTCTCAAAAAGTATGATGAGGATATTTCCAATGCTGTTAATGATGAGCTGAAGCGTCAACAACGCAATCTTGAGCTTATCGCCAGTGAAAACATAGTTACACCCGCTGTTATGGCGGCTCTTGGTACTGTACTGACAAACAAATATGCAGAGGGTTATCCTCAAAAGCGTTACTACGGTGGATGCGAGGCAGTCGATGTTGTAGAAACTATCGCTATTGAAAGAGCAAAAAAGCTTTTTGGTGCAAAATTTGCTAATGTTCAGGCACATTCAGGAGCTCAGGCTAATACAGCGGTTTATTTTGCTTTATTAAATCCAGGTGATACTGTGCTTGGTATGAGTCTTGCACATGGTGGACATTTAACACATGGTTCACCTGTGAATATTTCTGGTAAATACTACAATTTTATTCCATATGGTCTTGATGAGCAAACAGAAAGAATAAACTATGACAGCCTTGAAAAGTTAGCTAAGGAGCATAAGCCTAAGATGATTGTTGCAGGTGCTAGTGCATATCCTAGAGCAATTGATTTTGAAAGAATCTCAATGATTGCAAAAAGCGTTGGTGCTTTGTTTATGGTGGATATGGCTCATATTGCCGGACTTGTGGCAGCTGATTTGCACCAAAACCCTGTTCCCTATGCTGATATAGTTACCACCACTACTCATAAGACATTGCGTGGTCCTCGAGGCGGATTAATTTTAACAAACGATGAGGAAATAGCAAAGAAGATTAACAAGGCAATTTTCCCAGGTATTCAAGGCGGTCCTTTAATGCACGTTATTGCTGCTAAGGCAGTTAGCTTTAAAGAGGCACTCGACCCTAGCTTTAAGGACTATGCAAAGCAAGTCATAATTAATGCAAAGGCACTAGCTAAGGGCTTGCTTGATAGAGGGTTTAACCTTGTTACAAAGGGTACTGATAATCATCTCATGCTTGTTGATTTACAGCCGTTTAATATTACGGGAAAAGAGCTTGAGCATCGCCTTGATGAAGTATATATCACAGTGAATAAAAACGCTATTCCTAATGACCCTCAAAGTCCGTTTGTCACCTCCGGTATAAGAATTGGCACACCTGCTGTAACGACAAGAGGACTTATTGAAGAAGATATGGATATTATTGCAGAATGCATTTATCTTGCAGCTAAGGATTTTGAAAATTCCAAAGATAAAATCAAAACTGAGGTTACAAAAATTTGCGATAAATATCCATTGTATAAATAAGTTAAAAATTTAAAAATAGAAAAAATATTATTAAAAGGAAGTATGAAATGACTGCTAAAGCCACCGATGTTCTTTTTAATCAGAGCAAGAGCGTTGCACCTCTCGGTATTATTTCTATGAAGGGTACTGAAGAGCTTGCCGCAAAAATTAATGAATATTTAATGTGTTGGACCACTCCATCTGAATATCCCGATGGAACTTATCTAATTGAAAATGAATGTCCTCGTTTTCAATCAGGTGATGGTAAAGGGATAATCAAGCAAACTATCAGGGGTGATGATTTATTTATCCTTGTTGATGTGGGAAATTATAATTGTACCTACAAAATGTTTGGCAGAGATAATTGTATGTCGCCCGACGACCACTACCAAGATTTAAAAAGGTTGATTCAAGCTGCCGGCGGAAAGGCTCACCGTTTAAATGTAATTATGCCTATTTTATACGGTGGCAGACAGCACAGGAGAAACTATCGTGAATCACTTGACTGTGCAGTAGCTTTACAGGAGCTTCAGGCTATGGGTGTGGAAAATATTATTACCTTTGATGCACATGACCCAAGAGTATGCAATGCCATTCCTTTAATGGGCTTTGACAATGTAATTCCCGCATACCAAGTGCTTAAAAAAATGTTTAAAAATATTAATGACCTTGTTATTGATAAAGAGCATTTTATGGTAATAAGCCCCGATGAAGGTGCTATGAACCGTAATTTATTCTACGCCTCCGTTCTTGAAGTAAGCCTCGGAATGTTCTATAAAAGACGTGATTATTCAAGAGTTGTAAACGGAAGAAATCCAATTGTCGCACATGAATATCTTGGCGACTCAGTAGCTGATAAGGACGTATTTATTGCTGATGATATTATATCCTCAGGTGAATCAATGCTTGATATAGCTTATGAGCTTAAAAAACGTAATGCAAAAAGAATTTTTCAGTACGCTACTTATCCTATCTTTACAAATGGATTGGAAAAATTTGACGAAGCATATGATAAGGGGATTTTAAGCGGTGTTTTCGGCACAAACCTTACCTATCGCACTCCCGAGCTTTTATCTAGAGAATGGTATCATGATGTCGATATTTCAAAATACATTGCATACTTTATCGCTGCTATTAATCATGATGTTTCAATAAGTAAGGTTATTGACCCACATGAAAGAATAAGGACTTTATTAAACAATCACAGATTAGGTTAAATGAGGTAAGTATGCCCTTAGCTGAATTAATTCGTCCCACTACGCTTGAACTAGTAGTGGGACAAACACATATTCTAGGCAAAAACAAGCCACTATCAAATATTATGAAATCAGGCACAATTCCAAATATGATTTTTTATGGGCCATCAGGTGTGGGAAAAACAACTGTTGCAAGCATTATTGCAAATAATACAAATATGTGCTTGCATAAGCTCAATGGCACTTCTGCCTCTACTGCTGACATTAAAAAAATCATATCAGAAATCAATACCTTTAATGGTTATAATGGGATTTTATTATATCTTGATGAAATTCAGTATTTAAATAAAAAGCAACAACAAAGCCTGCTTGAATATATAGAAACCGGTGAAATAACATTAATTGCATCTACAACGGAAAATCCGTATTTCTATATATATAATGCTATTTTATCTAGATGCACTGTTTTTGAATTTAAGCCTGTCTCCCCTGCCCAATTAATTCCTGCTGTTAAAAGAGGATTTGACTTAGCATTTAAGCAATATTCAAAAGAATTAGAAATAGACGAAAACGTTTTTGAAATAATCGCAAAAAATTGTGGCGGCGATGTAAGAAAAGCACTAAATTCAGTAGAAATGTGCGTTTTATCATGTGAAAAAAGAGTTGATACAGACTCGGCAAAGGCCTTTACACAAAAGAGCAATATGCGGTATGACAAAAATGGAGATGAACATTACGATGTTCTTTCAGCCTTGCAAAAGTCCATACGAGGCTCTGATGAAAATGCTGCCTTACATTATGCAGCAAGACTAATAGTAGCCGGCGATATTATATCACTATGCAGACGGTTGCTTGTAATTGCGTGTGAGGATATTGGACTAGCATATCCTAATGCTATCCCGATTATTAAGGCATGTGTTGATTCTGCCTTGCAGCTGGGCTTACCGGAAGCAAGGATTCCTTTAGCTGATGCTATTGTTTTGCTTTGCACTTCTCCTAAGTCAAATTCAGCTTATTTAGCTATGGATATGGCTATTGAAGATATTAAAAATGGCAATTTAGGAGAAATACCTCGCCATCTACAAAATAAGCATTTTGACGGTGAGGGAAATATAGAAAAAGGGCAGAATTATCTCTACCCTCATAACTATCCTAACCACTATGTAAAACAGCAATATCTCCCCAATACTTTAAAGGATAAAGTTTATTATAGCTTCGGTGATAACAAGCTAGAACAAGCTGCAAAAAAGTATCGTGAAAATATTAAAAAATCGTCTGAATAAGCTTATCTGCCTCTCTTGTTGAATATTGCCAGCAATCTATTCTACCTTCATTAATATAATACTTAAGCTTTCTATTAGTATAGCCAGTATCTGTATTATCCACAATAATCAGCTTGATTTTCATCTTTTCAGGAATAATTGCTTTTATAAAAACGCTTGTATGCTGATTTACTCTTATATTATCCCTCAATTCAGCAAGACCTGCAAGATTAGGTGCAAGCTCTACAAAAATGCCATAATCCTCTATCGAGCGTACAATTCCTGTCACTGTTTCACCTACATTAAATTCTGCGGCATTTTCTTCCCATGTACCTAAAAGCTCTTTATGGGAAAGGCAAATTCTATTTACTTCCTTGCATTTTACAACCGCATTTATATTTTGACCTACAAAAAATCTATCGCTAGGGTGAGAAATGCGTGAAACGGAAATTAAATCAATCGGTATTAGTGAGGGTATTCCGCACCCAATATCAACAAAACAGCCAAAATGCTCTAGATGGGTTACACGTGCCTTTATCACATCTCCATTTTGCAGTGATGAAATATATTGGTCAATACACATTTCCTGTGCTTTTCTGCGAGAAAGTAATACAGCATCTCTTCCACTTTCATCTTTTGTAAATCCTTGTGCAATAAAACATACGGGCTTATTAACACGGGAAATCAAAGCTATATCCTTAGTTTCACCGGTAGAAACTCCAATTGCACCTTCATTTTTAGGGATTATTCCCTTTATCCAGCCTAAATCTACAATTAAATTTTGGCTGACATCACAGACAATACAAGGTGCCTCTAAAACCTTTGATAAAGAAATGCTTTCCTGTAAAGCATGAATATTTTTGATGCTGTTAATATTATCCTGTGTATCTATCAATACACCTTCAGGGTAAAATGTTTGATAAATCCCCGATGAAAACTCTGACATTTTATACCTCCAATTTTATCACTCTCATAGTATTTTCTGTAATAATTATGTTAAGATTATAATAATTATGCTTAATAGAAAAAGTAATGAGTTAATTTAAAAATCTTCGGAAAATATATAACAAATGATTATACTAATTTGTTATATCATCGTATGATTTGTCAACTTAATTACGACATTTTTATCTTGACTTTAAAGGTATTATAAATATAATAAATGAGGTAAATACATGAGTCATATTGGTATAGTCATTCGTACTTTAAGAGAAAAACAGGGGCTAACTCGTCAAGATTTAGCGAAAAACATTTGCACTGAAAAATACGTATATCTTATTGAAAAGGGGGAGCGTACCCCATCAGCAGATATACTCAAATCATTTAATGCCGTGTTAAGAAAGAATTTGTTTTCTTACTTTGAATTTTTATGCTGCAAAAATCCTGTTGAAACTCATGATATTATAATGAAGATGCATACTTTTACTAGGAATAATAATTTTAAATCCTTAATTGAGTTTAATAATAAAATCAGAAATTATAATGATTTTCGAAGTCCCCCATGGAAATACTATATAATTTTAAATGATTTTGTAGAACAAATATTAGTTAAACATGAGTATAAAAAGGTTGTTTCAAATATAAAATCATTTTTAAAAACGGTACCTCAGAAATACATGGAAGATGAGTATATTATAAAAATTTATATTTTATTATCTACTTGTTATCAGCATAATAATAAAAATGATGAGGCAAAAATTTTACTTGATAAAGCTGAAGAAATTGTATTTAGAAAAAATCCACAGTATTTTAATGATAATGTTTTCATATCTGTCTTATTGAATAAAATGACATTTTGCCATTTTACAAATGATTTTGATAGTGCTATAAAAGCTGGTTTAAAGTTAATGTCCCTAATGGATCAGATGAGTACTTATCAACAATCAAGCTTTGCATATTATTATCTTGCATATGCATATTATAAAAAAGGTTGTATTGAAGAAGCTTTAGAATGGTTTGAAAAATGCTTATATGAACTTCTGCTCCATAAAGATGAAATTGCAGCATATTATATAAAAAACTATAATGGATTTAAAAATATGTTTCAAAATCAAAGGATTCCGGAGTTTTTACGGCAAAAGTTCGCAAACAAATATAAATTAATACAGTGGTGAATCCAGACTAATGACTACCCCAGCTTGAAATGATTAAGCGGGGGTATTCTATATATGAATACTATAAGTGTTTTACAAATTAGCGTACAAGACTTAATATGCTTTCTTTTCATTAATAATAACTGCTAACTTCCCTGACACCCAACTATTTCTTAAAACGTCCTATTTCTATATACAACACACACTATGAATGAGTAAATCACAGAAAAACCTGCTAAGAAAAGTCAACCCCTTTTCAGCAGATTATGAAAATATTTTTTAATGATTGTGGTAAAAAAGAGCAAGACAAAAAGACCGAAAGAAAAACATTTTTTCGGTCTGATATGATTAATATAGTCCGCCACCCTTGACAGCTGCTAAAAAAGTGGTTGAAAAAATTTACCGATGGTGAAGAACTCAAAAATACGCCACTTTTTCCACATCGGTCAAACTAAGCTTACCACTTTTTTATCGTCGGTAAAGGGCAAGCCGCCTGCTGCGGTGGTGGTGTTTGCCTCAGCCTCGGAATCTAAAAATATGCCATTTTTGTATATACTTTTCACTCGTGCGTAATAAATCCTAAGGAATTTATTCAGTGCTGCAATTTTAGCAACCTTTTTTGCCTTTCCCTCAGATTCTTTTTTCAGCATATATAAATATACAGTGTTATCTTGCTCTGGTTTAACAATTTTTAGGCAGCGCATAGTTTCAAATCCAACTTTTCTGAGCAAAGATGAACCTCTTTTTGAAATTTTTCTTCGTCTGCCTGTAAAATTACCGGATTGATATGGAGGTGCATCGATTCCTGCATAAGCAATCAATGCACTTTCACTATGAAACCATCTTACATCTCCAATTTCGGCTATTAGCTTACAGGCAAGGATTTCTCCGACTCCGGACATACTTCTTACGGTATCATATTTGGGTAAAAGTCTTGCAATTTTCTGCATTTGTGTTAAAATAGTTTCAAGGGTCTGATTGATTTCTTTCAACACCCGAACAGCCTCTAATACTAGCATTTTTGTGGATGGAGCATTAGAGCGTAAAGTTGGGATACCCGCCTTTGCCATTGCGTAGATAGCTCTTGCTTTGGCTTCGTTGGCGTGGTATCCTTTCCTTTTTGCCCATTTGCAATAATCCTCACGAAACCTGTGTTCGCTCATTTTTGTGATATTATTATAATGCCAATATCTCTCAACAAAATTGATAAGCTTATCTTTTGTCGGCTCTTCTGAGCGTTTTCCCGAAGGCAAATTCTTAATTCTCGGCATGACACGGTCAAGCAAAGTCGCAAGTGCAAGCTTGCTTTCACCCTTCATTGTCATATAGTGTGCATACTGTCTGCCAAGTATTTCCAACTCATCATAGGTTCCCTCTACAGGCTTGAATGGCTGAAGCTTAAACCAATTATCTATTCCATAATTGGCTATTCTGATGAAATCCAGCTTATCAGTCTTGCCCCATCTTACCGCCGCACAAGCATATTTTTTTCATCACAAACGGGTTAATTACAGCTACTAACAATCCTGCTTCTGTAAATTTACTTACAAGTGGGAAATGATATGCTACTGTTGCCTCAAGCACCATACGAGTTTCTCCGTCAAGCTTTTTTATTGCCATTATCAATTTGCTTACATCTTCGTCCGTATAATAAAACTCCTTTTGTGACATAACAACCTCTCCGTATGGGCGTAAAATACAGACGGTACTTTTTTCTTTGGATACATCAATTCCTATGCTGTTCATATTAATCCTCCTTTTTTATTTTTGTAATCGTACCTATCTTCACTTATTGCCATTCATTTTGGTTAGTTACACGAACGCTCATCTGAGTTTCTACCTGCTTAATCAAATGCTTACAACAAGAGACGGCCGGCAGTTTTTATGACGTATGCGTTAATCCAAAAAAGACCTCGCCGTACCGATTACTCCTCTTATTGTAAAAAAATAAGTGCAAATGTTCAATACCTTTTTGCTTATCAATCAATTACACTTTTATAGTACCAAAAACCACCCTCATCAGGTGCTAAAAAATATTAAAAATAATTAAAAAACTTTCAAAAAAGACTTGACAAATACGTATATACGTGTTATAATATATACAGGAGGTAAGGAAATGAAAGACAAAGATTTACTCAAACTCCTAAAACAAAATGGTTGGAATATGATTCGTGTAAAAGGCAGTCACCACGTACTGCAAAAAGATAATCAAATTGAAGTTATACCCATTCACGGAAAAGATGTTCCAACTGGTTTGTTAAACAAAATCCTAAAGAGGACAGGGCTTAAATAGCTCTTATTCCTCTATGCCTTGAGGAGGTTATAACTTATGAAAATTATTTATCCTGCAATCTTTCACAGAGAAGAAGGCTCTTATTGGGTTGAGTTTCCCGACTTAGAAGGCTGTCAAAGTTTCGGTGATACTTTAGAGGAAACTCTCGAAAATGCCAAAGAAGCTTTAGCTGCTTATTATGTTACGCTGATGGAACAAGGTAAGCAAGTAAAATCGCCAAGAGATATTCTGGGCTTAAAAGCAGCTAAAAACGAATTTGTGTCTTTGGTAGAAGCTAACTTAATTGAAAAAAGTAAGGCGGTCAAAAAAACCTTGACTATTCCTAGTTGGCTTAATGAAAAAGCTTTAGAGAAAAATATTAACTTTTCGCAGACTTTACAAGAGGCTTTACAAGAACGTCTCGGATTATAGCCGACTAAACTTACTGCCCTTACAGAAGTGTAAGGGCAGTAATTCTTTTTATGCTAATATCAAAATATTTCTTATCAAGCTCAAAGCCTATATAATTTCGCTTAGTATTTATACAAGCTATAGCCGTCGTTCCGCTGCCTATGCAATTATCAAGCACGATGTCGCCTTCATTGGTGTAGGTATTTATTAAATACTCAAACAAAGCAATCGGCTTTTGCGTTGGGTGCAAGCCCTCACGTTGGCATTTAAAATGCAACGTTTGACGTGGATAATTTGTAAATTCGGTGTAATGCTCACTGCTAAGCGTACTTGTATCATACACCTCGCCCACTTTTGCAATTCGCTTATTCAGCTTAGGTTTTTCAAGTTTTATAATCCCTTGTGGATTGTATATGGGTGCTTTTTTATAAAATATACAAATATCTTCAATGCATCTCAATGGCTGATATTTAGCGAATGGAAATCCTGTAACTTGATTTTTGACCCAGTACCAACAATAACGAAAAATTCTTTGATTGCTAGCGATTAGTTTTGTCGTAAACTGCTGTGAAGCTGTTAAGACTATCGCACCATTAGATTTTATTATACGCTCATATTGTTCCCATAATAAAGAAAATGGAATAATACTATCCCACCTACAATCGGTTATCCCGTAAGACAAATCACATAGAATCATATCTATGCTGCTACTTTTAATGCCAGACATACCGGCAATACAATCCATGTTATATATTTTATTTAATTCAATCATAGGTTACCTTTCATTTCTTCAAGGCAACTATAACGGTTTGGAGAAATTCCTTTTAAAATAAAAACGCCCCATCAGGCGGGCTGGGATAAGGATGTATATCCTAACGAAAACGGTGTAGCGTGAGCTATGCCGTTTTCATATGCTTATTTCGCCAATGCCATTAAAGATGATATCAATTTTTTGAATCCTTTTACCGCTACTTGTGTCAGGAGCGTGAATGATTACCTTATCAATGAACTCATATAAGATTTCAGGGCTTAATTCTGTTATGTGTGTATACTTATGAACAATTTCAATGAATTGATCGGTTTTCAGCTTTGTTGCTGAAACCTCATAGTATTCACGCTGCTGTGTGACCATTGCTTCCTTGAGCTGTTCCTGTTCCGATTCATATCCGGCTGAGAGCTTAGTAAATCTCTCATCGGATAATTTCCCTGAAATGTTGTCCTCATAAAGTTTTTTGAATATATTGTCAAGCTCCAAGTAACGATTTTGCATTTGCATGATTGTCTTTTTGATTTTGCGGGTTTTGCGCTCAGCTTCATGTTTACCACAATCCATTACAATGTTTATAAATTCCTGTTCATAATCCGAAACATATGCAGTGATTTTTTGGATTGCTTCAAGTATAAGCTGTTCAAGTATTACTGTTCGAATTGTGTGTGGAGAACATGATTCGCTTTTATGCTTGCGGTATGTTGAGCAAACATAATATTTCTGGCTCTTTGAAAGGCTCTTTGCTCTGCATAAATAAAGCTTCTGACCGCAATCAGCACAAAACAACAATCCTGACAGAGCGTTTTGCTCTCCTTGTCTAGTGGGACGGCGTTTGTTCATACGAAGTTTTTGAACAGCTTTCCAAAGAGCTTCATCAATAATAGGCTCATGTGTGTTTTTAAAAACCATTATATTTTCGGGGGCGTTGGCAAGTTTTTTTGTTTTTATACGATTTGCGGTATGTTTTGAAATTAACCGTATGTCTCAGATAAACTTGATTTTCCAAAATTTTAGCAACCGTTGTGGCACTCCATAAATAATTCTTGTCAACTGAGTAATCTTGAATTTTATATGCCGTAGGAATCAAATAACTATTGTCTTGTAAATATTTTGCGATTCGAGACGGACCCATACCTTTAAAACACAAATCGAATATTTTTCTTACAACATCCGCAGCCTCTTCATCAACTACCCAATGCTTTGGATTGTCCTCAGATTTTTTATATCCATAAGGAGGATTGGTTGCAAGGTGTTCTCCGGCAAGTCCCTTTGCTCTGAAAACAGAGCGGATTTTTTTACTGGTATCCTTGGCATACCATTCATTCATGATGTTGCGGAACGGTGTGAAATCATTGTCCCCGAGTTTGCTATTCACGCCATCATTAATAGCAATGAAATGAATATCATACTCGTTGAACATAACCTCCGTGTAATACCCGACCTTTAAATAATCTCTGCCTAAGCGTGACATATCCTTGACTACTACAACAGAGACAAGACCATTTTCAATATCTGAAATCATTTCTTGAAATCCTGGTCGGTTAAACGTTGTTCCGCTAATACCATCATCAATGTAAAACTTAGTATTTTTGAAATCATTTTCCTCACAATATTTTGTGAGGATTTTTTTCTGATTGACAATGCTGTTACTATCTCCTTGCAACTCATCATCACGGGATAGCCGACAATAGAGTGCTGTTATTTCTGTTGCTGGCTTGCCCAACATAAAAATTTGTGTTTGTTGTGCCTGATTGACCATAATATCCTCCTTTTCCTCAAGTCAAACAAGCAGTAAATTGTAGATATATTATAGCATATCTCTACTGCTTTGTCATCTAGATTAGAGAATATTCTTAGCTTTGCTTATGATTAATCGAGAAATTTTTTTAGACATATGAGCTTCATGCTCTAAATGCGGAATCAAAATACAACAGTAATGAAAAGGAGAAAAATATGACGAGAATAATTGCAATTTCTAATCAAAAAGGCGGTGTAGGAAAAACAACCACCGCCATGAATCTAGGTTCTGCTCTCCAAATTGCAGGATACAGAGTGCTGTTGGTTGACCTGGATCCTCAAGCAAACTTATCCTCATACTTAGGCTTTGAGGATGATGAAAAACCGACTATCGACCACCTAATCTGTTTTTACCGTATCATCATTTTCAAGGAAAAAATGCAATATCTCTGTTTTTGAAACATTCAATTTTTCGTCATGCTGTAAAACACCTAAAATAATATCATCAGCAATTACTGCTTTCTTATCTTGACTAACTTCTAAGCCATCATCTTTAAATGATGCCTTACGGTTTGAATGAATATCAGAAATTGCATTTTGGATGTTACTAGATGTATTCAACAACTTCAAAGAAGATTGTACATAGCTGTCAACAAATCCGTTGATATTGCTTTTTTCAGCCATGTCTTTAAAATTTGCAAGCTCGATATGTGCTTCATAATAAGGAATGAGCGTATTCAGGGCGAAATCAGTATCAGATAGAAATTCTTGATACTTTTCATCGCCAAGACTTTTATAATGACTATGCATTCCGTTGTCGGTGCTTAATCCACCAAAATGATTTTTAATGTGATTAAGCAAGCTTCCCTCACCGTCACCTAAGTCCTGTCTGCCCTCATAGGTGTGTTCTTCACCATTTATAACAGACTTTATAGAAAATGATGTTTTCTTATACCAACCAACCTGTAAATCAGGATTATTGCGTTCTGTATTTTGCTTCAGGTCGAGTTTACGAAAGAGTTCATTGGCAACAGATAACGGCATTTCCATGCCGTCCGTCAGCTCTGGGTGTTCGCTCCAATTCACAATAACGACAGGCTCGAAAAAAAGAACAGCAGAGGTAGCGCTTTCCTCTGCTGTTTCGTTATCATTTACTTGTAAATCATTTCTCTGAGTACTATTTCCTCTGCTGAAGCCATCAGAGCGTTCCTGTGCTGAACCTGTTCCAAAAAGCCCTCCGGTAAGGGGTCTTTCTTCAACATTTTTTCCATCATCTGATTTACCTGTTCGTGAGCTGCTTGGTTGAGTTCCACCAGATAACGATTCAGTCTGTCCTGAATCATGAGTTGTGTCAGAAAGCCTTTCTTGTGGTTTTTCAGATATTCCAGCCTCAGTCGACCGTATTTCCCGATGTCTTGATTCGTATCCTGCGACTCCAATTGTGGATGATACAAAAATGTCTGTTCGTCCAGTTTGTAAGTTATCCCGTTTTCCTTTGTCAACTCGGGATAATATTTCATGTCCTCCCGACACAGAACGTGACGAATCCCATTCTTGATTGTTTCTTTCGGAATGTCCACTTCCGATGTTTTCTTGATTTTGTTCATCATGCATACTCCTTTCAACTTTAATTTTTTGAATTTCATTGCTTTTTACAGCTATTTCGATCTCTCGTAAAATATTTTCGGATATTTCGCTTACTGACGCACCAAGCACAGAAAGAGTTTCGATGGAATTGAAATTGAAAATGTTCGTAAAATCTTCAATATAAGAATCAGGCTCAAATCCACAACGGAAAAGAAGTGAATAATAGATACTTTTTTCAAGGATTTCGGTAAAAATCACACTTTGATTAAATTCATCAAGTTCCTCAAGAAAACTTCCCTGTGAAGACAGTGACAGTTCCGTAAGATAATCTGCTTTGTATAGTTTTGTTTCAATTTTTGATACTAAAAAAAGCAAATTAATAATATTGTCATCTGGCAAATCATATTTTTTCCTTAATACTTCTATAATCGTTGGTTCAGTATCCTTGTTATTTTGCCATAGAAATGGTGTTTTAGAACGCTCGTTAGCATAAGTTTGACTTATGTCAAAAACATATTTCATCTTACCGCTTGCCTCATCAACAAGCCGAATGCTTTTTTCTCCACGTTTTATTCTGCGATTCATTTTTTCATTCCAAAGTTGAAAATTAGCACAGGCGGTTGCATTTGGGTTTTGGGCATAAATCAAAAGCTGGTCTGAAAAATTGTATTTATAAAGTCGTGAAGCTGATTGTAAAAATTCCTTCCAATTTTCAGGTGATTTAGTAAGCTCAAGAGCTGTTTTTTCTTTAAGCTTCTTAAAATAATTAAAATCCGGCACTTTACTCCTCCTGTTATTATTATAACACTTTAAAGTGTTAAAGTCAATACTTTTTACCAAAAAAATCTGCATTTTAATCATGCAGCTTCCATGAATTATAATGATTGTTCGGTTGCCTTTGCTCTGATTATCATATTTTTCCTGTATTAGCGTGTTGGAGTTCAGATATAACAGATTTTTTATGACGGTTAGTTTCCTTATTTAATTCCTGAACACGATTTTTGACTTCTGTAATAAATGGAGCATAATCTTCCATCATAGTTTTTCTTTCATCATTATTCATATTGATGAAACAATCGCAAATGTACGATACTAACTCTGTTTTGTGCAGGCTTTCTACAAAAAGATTGACTTGTAACTTTAATTGTCCTCTTCCTGATATAGTTTTAAAACGATATATGCCTGCCCGTCAGGGGCGGTTAGCCCCTAAGAGGGCATATTTGTTCTACCATCGAGTTTGCACTAATACCACCTAAAATTTTCCTCGGATAGTTGTTTATCCAGTCTTCGACATATTGAATTCGCTTTAGGCTGATTTTGCTAAAATCAGTGCCTTTAGGAAAGAACCTTCGAATTATGCCGTTTGCATTTTC
>JAAYSD010000030.1 GCA_012518465.1 Clostridiales bacterium | reverse complement strand
GTACAACTCAGCTGTTTTAGGCTTTTTCCCTGCTGATGACCCTGAAATAGCAATAGGTGTAATGATAGAAAACGGTGAGTTTTCAAGACAAATTTTAAGAAATGTTCTTACTGCTTATTATACAGGAGAATATAATCCTAAGATTGATGAAAATGGGGTTGTGCTTACTCCATTTGGATAATGAAAAATAAAGTGGTCGGTTTTATCCGACCACTTTATTTTTATTGAATTATTTCTTAGCGGTAAAACCTTCCCAATCCTTAAGGAATCTTTCAATTCCTATATCGGTTAAAGGATGCTTAAGCATTTGCAAAATAACATTAAATGGAATTGTGGCAATGTGACAGCCATAACGTGCGGCAGCAGTAACATGGATAGGATTTCTAATAGAAGCTGCTATTATTTCTGTTTCAATACCCTGTACGTCAAAAATATCAACAATTTCTTCAATAAGGCTCATGCCCTCTGAACCGACATCATCAAGTCTTCCTAAGAAAGGGCTTACATAAGTTGCACCTGCTTTTGCAGCTAAAAGTGCCTGTGCAGCTGAGAAAATCAGAGTAACATTTGTTTTAATTCCTTTTTCGGTAAGACGCTTGCAAGCTTTTAATCCATCCTCAGTCATAGGCAGCTTGATAACAATGTTTTTATGAATTTTAGCTAATGGCAAAGCTTCCTCTACCATTTTATCAGCCTCAAGGGAAATAACCTCTGCTGAAATAGGTCCATCTACTATGTCTGCAATTTCTTTTACAACCTGCTTAAAATCCCTTCCTTCTTTTGCGATAAGAGAGGGATTTGTTGTAACTCCACAAATTACTCCCAAATCATTTGCACGCTTAATTTCATCAATATTAGCAGTATCGATAAATAATTTCATAAAAAAACATCCTTTCATCAATATGCGAAAACCGCAACATAATTGCGGCAATCACACAAAATATTTATATTTTTGATAATTCTTCAAAGCTCTGCTTCATAGCAGGGTAAAGCTTTGTATACATACGATAAACTTTATCATATTCTGCTGAATTTTCAGCAATAGGGTCTTGAATCTTATCAGGCTTAATAACCTCTTTGCAAGCCTCCTGCACAGAGTCATAAATACCTGCTCCCACAGCAGCAAGTAAAGCAACACCTAAAGCAGGACCTTCCTTGTTGAGAGTTGTCTTAACCTGACATGAGTATAAGTCAGCAAGCATTTGACGCCATAGAGGAGAGCTTCCTCCGCCGCCTGTTGCCATCATATCATTTACGCTAATGCCCATTTCAGCCATTACTTCAACACAATCTCTTAACGAATAAGAAACACCCTCCATAACTGCTCTTAGCATATCTGACTTTTTATGCATAGTGGAAAGACCAAAGAACACACCTCTTGCGTTTGGATCTAGGTGAGGAGTCCTTTCTCCGTTAAGATATGGTAAATAAAGAAGCCTGTTAGCACCGATAGGCACTCTTTCAGCCTGCTTATCCATAATATAATAAGGGTCAACGCCCATATTAAGTGAAGTTTCCATTTCACCCCAGGCAAGGTTATCTCTAAACCACTTTAAAGAAAGTCCGGCACTTTGAGTAACACCCATTACATGCCAAGCATTAGGAACAGCACAGCAGAATGTATGCACTCTGCCCTTAGGGTCTATTGCAATATTATCGGTATGAGCAAAAACTACTCCACTAGAACCAATTGTAGTAAATGCCTTACCATCTTCAACAACTCCAGTACCAACAGCCGCTGCTGCATTGTCGCCAGCGCCGCCTACAACTATAGTGCTTTCAGCAAGGCCTGTTAGTTCAGCCACTTGTTTAGTAAGAGTACCAGTGATTTCCGGAGACTCATATACCTTTGCTAAAAGTGACTTGTCAATCCCTAGCTTTGTTAAAACCTCGTCACTCCACTGACGCTTAGGAATATCAAGCAGCTGCATACCTGAAGCATCAGAAACCTCAGTCGCATATTCACCTGTTAGCATAAAGCGAATATAATCCTTAGGCAATAAAATATGACGTGTTTTTTCATAATTTTCAGGCTCATTATTCTTCACCCAAAGAATTTTTGCTGCTGTAAAGCCAGTGATTGCAGGATTTGCTGTAATTTCAACAATTCTTTTAGCACCAACCTTTTCGGTGATTTCATTAACCTCGGCAGAAGTCCTTTGATCACACCAAATAATGCTGTTTCTTATAACATTATTTTCAGCATCAAGCATAACAAGTCCATGCATTTGCCCTGACAAGCCAATGCCCTTTATTTCCTCAGCAGGCACATTGCTTTGAGATAATACGGATTTTATACCATTTACAGTAGCATTCCACCAGTCTAGGGGGTCTTGCTCGGCATATCCGTTTTGAGGGGTGTATAGGGGATATTCATAGGTTGCACTTGATACAGGAGTGCCGTCCTCTTTAAAGAGGACGGTTTTTGTACCACTTGTGCCTATATCTATTCCAAGAATGTAGGACATGATTTCTCCCTTTCGTCTAATAGATTATATTATAAAGCAAACATAACTTCATTAAGAATGTTTTCAAGATACTCTTGTCTGCCGCTCTTAACAACATCACGTACATCGCCTTTTTCAAGAGCAAACTTTTCTAAATCCTGAATAGAAAGCTTACCGTTAATAATATCAGCACCCATGCCTGTTTTCCAGCTTGAATATCTATCCTCAACAAATTTGTCAAGTCTGCCATCTTCAATAATCTTATACGCAAGACGCAAGCCTAATGCATAAGCGTCAATACCGGATATATAAGAATGGAAAATATCCTCATGCTCAAAAGAGCCTCTTCTTGCCTTAGCATCAAAGTTTAATCCACCGTTAGTAAATCCGCCTGCCTTAATGATTTCATAGCAAGTAAGAACAGTGTCATATACATTAGTTGGGAATTGGTCTGTATCCCAACCAAGCAGCATATCACCTTGATTTGCGTCAATAGAACCAAAGAATCCATTTTCACGAGCAACACGCAATTCATGCTGCATTGTATGCATTGCAAGAGTAGCATGATTTGTTTCTATATTTAATTTAAAGTCTTTATTAAGTCCATATTTGTTTAAGAAACCAATAACAGTAGCAGAATCAAAGTCATACTGATGCTTTGTAGGTTCCTTTGGCTTAGGCTCAATATAGAAATCGCCCTTAAATCCGAGAGAACGTGCATATTCTGAGGTTAATTTTAATAGTCTAGCAAGGTTATCAAGCTCAAGCCCCATATTGGTATTTAGCAGTGTTTCATAACCTTCTCTTCCACCCCAATATACATAACCTGTACCACCAAGCTTTACAGTAAGCTCAATAGCTTTTTTAATTTGTGCTGCTGCAAATGCAAAAACCTCAGCATTAGGAGCAGTACCAGCACCATGCATATATCTAGGATTTGCAAAGCAGTTTGCAGTACCCCAAAGTAATTTCTTGTTATACTTTTCCTGCAATAGAAGCAATAAATCTGAAATTTCATC
>JAAYSD010000029.1 GCA_012518465.1 Clostridiales bacterium | reverse complement strand
TTTCAGCCGTCTTTTGTTTTCGTTAATTACGCTTTTCCAACAGAACCGAAAAGCTCCATCTTTTCCTTAACAGTTTCTTTTATAGCCTCAAAACCAGGTGCTAAAAGTTTTCTAGGGTCAAATCCCTTTCCTTGAAGGTCTTTTCCCTCCTCAATGTATTTTCTTGTAGCTTTCTGGAAAGCCCACTGACATTCAGTATTAACATTAATTTTTGCCACACCAAGAGAAATTGCCTTTTTAATCATATCCTCGGGAATACCAGTTCCTCCATGTAGAACTAAAGGCATATCACCCGTCTTATTTCTAATCTTTTCTAAAGTATCAAAGCTAAGTCCTGTCCAGTTATCAGGATATTTACCATGAATATTACCAATGCCGGCAGCCAACATAGTAATTCCCAAATCAGCAATTCTCTTGCACTCATCTGGATCAGCAACTTCACCGGTACCGATAACGCCATCTTCCTCACCGCCAATAGAACCAACCTCAGCCTCAAGTGATAAGCCCTTTTCATTAACAAGCTTTACCAAGGCTGTGGTCTTTTCTACATTCTCATCGATAGGATAGTGTGAGCCATCAAACATAATTGAAGAAAAACCAGCTTCAACACATTTTAAAGCCCCTTCGTAAGAACCATGGTCAAGATGAAGTGCCACAGGTACAGTGATATTAAGCTCCTCTAACATACCATTTACCATGCCGACAACTGTCTTATAACCGCCCATATATTTGCCTGCGCCCTCAGAAACGCCTAAAATAACAGGTGACTTTAACTCCTGAGCAGTGAGCAAAACTGCCTTTGTCCACTCAAGATTGTTTATATTGAACTGACCTACGGCATACTTACCTTTTAAAGCGTCATTCAACATTTTTTTTGCAGATACTAACATAAAGCTCTCCTTTTCTGTTTATTGTGTATTTATATTATACTTTATTTTTACGTAAAATGCAATTACTTTATTAATAAATTTCGCCCAAAAAACTATACTTAGAATATCGTTTTTTTAACTATATGTTAAAAAACTTAAAAAGGGTTTACAAAACAAGTTTATTATGTTATAATTTTAACAATAATAACTTTTGATAAATTTTATAAATAAAAATTTAGGAGTAAAAAAATGTTCACCCTTATAAAAAAAGCTAAAAGCAAAATTGCTTTAGAAAATAAACAGCTTTTTAGCTATAACTGCGTTTCTTTAAGCGAATATTCTTGCCTAACTGACGAAAACAAGAAATCTCCTTTCTGTATATATGACAAAGAAATATACAATGAGTTATACCCTAAATATCCAACTTCTATTAGAAAAGCTAATTTTTTAATTTCAAAAGCATTTATTAATGATATTGAACAAGAGATTTTAATGATACTAAACTTTTTAATATACGCTACTTCAAAACAAATATTCGATTATCTCTTACTGAAAAAATACCATGTAACTAAAGAATGTGTATCAAAAAAGCTTGTAAAATTAAAGGAAAAAAGCTTTGTAAGACAGCTTGAATTTAAAACAATTGAATCAACTAGCTCTTTTAAAGTATATTTATTAGGAAAATATGGTATAAGATTTCTTAAAAATAATCGGAATTTTGTTCGCACACCTGTAAAATTGCCTACGTATAAAATGAAGAAAATTCTTGCAGCTTCTCAGCTTTGTCTTTATATAGCAGCTGAAAATGAGGTGATTTTTAGAATCTCAGATGCTTTAAAGCTTTTTATTGATAAAAACAACAATAATTTCATTGCGTTAAGACCAAGTGCATTGATTTCTTCAGAAAATGAATGTGCAATGATTGAAGCTGTGCGTCGAAACTCTAATTGGGAAAATGAGCTTTCTGAAAAGCTTGAGCGATACTATTTTTTCATAACAAATAATAATTGCTTTTGCAGCTATCTCGGAAAAAATCCTCATCTTACTCTATTATGTGAGGATTTTGAGCATATTAATCAAGTCAGAAAAATAGTACCGGATAAATTTTTAGCTGATATTAATGTTTTATTCACCTATGACAGAGCCTTTCACGAACACAATAATTGTAAGTTTTTTACTGCAAAGCAATACATTTAGTAATTATATACAAATACTCACCCATATTTTCTACATACATTTTTGCTCAAATATTTGCGAAATTTGTCGCTTTATGTTATAATTTCATTATATAATTTCCCAAATTAACTTTCATGCAAATATTTTGAAAAATAGTATGAAATATAAAGTGAGGTTTTTTATGAACAACAAAAATATCGTCACTGTAATGGGCTATTTAGCTTTAACTTCGGTATTTGTTGCTATTGCTGCTTTTATGTTTAAATCAGCAAAGGAAAATAGAAATTATGATGTTATTCTTGGTGATAAAAGCAATTATAGTCAAACAAGTTTTACTTCAAATGAATTAAACAATGATATTGTTTTAACAAGTGATTCAGATGAAATAAATTCACCCATTAATTCATCACCAACGTCAACTGAAAATGTAGAAAATAACAATGAAAACAGCAATAATAAGCCTCAAATATCTGATAATCAAAACAATAAAACTTCCTCCGGCAAAAAAACAAGCAGTACAACTGAGGACAATAAGTTTACTGAAATAACTCCTGCTGAAACTAAATCCACAAGCACACAAAAGCTATGGATTGATATCAATACTGCCTCTAAGTCTGAGCTTATGCGTTTAAATGGAATAGGGCAAGCTAAGGCTGAGAGTATTATTCAATATAGGCAGACAAATGGCAAATTCAATAATATAGATGAGATTAAGAATGTAAAGGGTATAGGAAATTCTATTTTTAGTAAAATTTCATCTTATATATATGTCGAAAATCCAACTTACACCAGCACAGATTCTCCTACTCAAAGTTCAGATAGTAATAACAGTAAAACTAATAAAATCAATATTAACACTGCTGACATAAATGAACTTATTAAAATTAAAGGCGTCGGTCAAGTAATCGCTCAAAGAATTATTGATTATAGAAATGAAAATGGCAGCTTTAAAACTATTGACGATATAATAAAAGTAAAAGGTATAGGTGAAAAAACCTTTCAAAAAATGAAGGAGCAAATCACCATTTAAAAGCATTTTTAATTTTATGCATTATACAAGCTGATAAATTCATATACTTTATAAAGCCCACGGAGGTGGTTTTATGGTAATGAAATTCAGTGATTTGCGTTGTAAAGAAGTAATAAACATAAAAGACGGTACGAGGCTTGGCTATGTTGATGACATTGAATTTGAAACCTGCACTGCAAAAATTCTGCGAATAATTGTTTATGGCAGGTCAAGATTTTTTGGGCTATTTGGCAGAGATGAAGATATTGTAATTGATTGGTGCGATATTGAAGTAATCGGCACCGATACTGTTCTTGTGCGCTTTGATTCCCCTTTTAGAGAAGTAAAAAGAAAATTATCAATTATCGAAAGTTTATTAAAATAACCCTTGACAAAAATAATAAACTATGATATAATACTTAAGCTGACTTAAGAAATATATTAATAATTTCAACCATGGGCGGATGTGGTGAAATTGGCAGACACGCCAGATTTAGGTTCTGGTGTCGCAAGACGTGGGGGTTCAAGTCCCTTCATCCGCACCA
>JAAYSD010000028.1 GCA_012518465.1 Clostridiales bacterium | reverse complement strand
TACTATAAAACGATTACAATTTCAATTATGAATAGTAACAAAAATAAAAATAAAATATTGTGAACTATGTACAATAAATAAGCAGCCTAAAATTTAAGGCTGCTTATACAATTTGATATAAATATAAAAACTATTTTCTCTTGCGTGAACCAACAACGATTCCACCAGCTATTAAAGCTACTGCTGCTACTGCTGCAACACTCTCTATACCTGTACTAGCATTATCAGAGCCGCCCTTATTGTCGCCTGAATCCGTAGTTTTATCATCAGTGCTACCACCTGAAGCTCCAGTATCATCGTTAGTACCGCTATTATCAGAATCAGGAAGTCCAGTAACTTTAAAAGTAACACTTATAGAATCATATTCCTTCTCAGCATCCGGCTCAAATGCTCCGCCACCAAGGCCCCAAGAGTTATAAATGTTTTGTCTTAATAAATTAGAGTTTTCAAGAATATTTGTACCACCAGAAAGCTCCTTGGTAGCATCCCAGTTTGGTGTATCCCTAAGCTTATTCAAATCGTAACTAATGCTTTCACCACCAATTTCAACCTTTACAAGCTCAATACGTGCATCTGGGTAAAGATCAGCCCATTCCGCCTTTTTATCATCCAGCTTTAAGTCAACAGTCAATACAGCTAATCCCTTTACAGGCCCGCCAATTTCCTCACCGGAAGCATCATCAAGAGTAGCATTATATACCTTTGCATCAATTGTATATGTATCATTTCCCACTATATCAACTTTTGGCGCTTTTTCAATACCTGCATTATCATCATCTCCCCAATAGTAAGATGCGATTCCATCAGCCCAAGAAAGGTATCCTGTTGCATACTTAGTATCCTCTGCTGCCGCAGAAACTGACAAAGCAGAAACTAACATAATCGTTGATAATGTACCAACTAAAAGTTTTTTAAGTTTCATTTTTTATTCCTCCATAAATAATTTTGATAAATAAATTTTACTATAAAACATTTATAAATACAATAATTAATACTAACAAAAAATAATGACAATTGTTGTATGATTTATACAAATAAAGCCCTCGATTTATGAGGTTGTTCCGACTGGAGAAAAGTAGTAAAATGAAATCGTTTTTTTA
Source organism: Clostridiales bacterium (assembly GCA_012518465.1). GTDB lineage: Bacteria > Bacillota > Clostridia > Oscillospirales > Ruminococcaceae > JAAYSD01. Next base: position 15,267 of record JAAYSD010000028.1, on the reverse strand, counting down.
GAAATTCATCCTCCCCCCAAAAAACACCACTAGATGTTGCACATCTGTGCAACATCTACACCATCAACAGTGGTGTGCGTGGGGGCACAATCTTTATACTATATGCCATATATACTTTGTCTGGAAAAGAAACGATTTCAAATTATGTGATTATTTTATTTGAATCTATTTTCTCTTGCGTGAAACTACAATCATTCCACCAGCTACAAGAGCTACTGCTGCTACTGCCGCTACACTCTCAATACCTGTACTGGAGTTAGGTTGGTCACCTTCGCCACCCTTGTCAGAACTTCCATCTGGGTCTTTTGTTTCGTCAGAATCTTTTGTTTCATCAGGGCCTTCTGTTTCGTCAGGACCTTCTGTTTCATCAGGATTTTCAGCAGGTACGCCAAATTCCAAATCAACTAAACCTATTCTATTATATTACCATCCACATCGTATAGAGTCGCTTGACTAATGGAATAAGAGCTTTCGCCATAAATCTGGAACCAAATATTATTTAGCTCACTATCAGCTGCAAAAATAGGAGCATCAGCCCTAAAGCTTGCTTTGTATGTAGCATATGTGTCGCCAGAATCCAGAACTACAGCAGTGATAGGCTTTGCGCCATCTTGGAATGAAAACTCATCGCCTACTACCCAGCCGTCACTAGCAGAACTTGCTTGATAACCAATAGCGCCGCCAACCCATTCTTCTTCGTCAATCTTATCAAGAACATCGTCTGTTACAGTGAAAATAAAATCAATACCAGCAATCTTAGATGCATCAATGTCTTTTACTGTGGTTAAATCAACAACACCATCTTTATTGTAAATAGTATTGTAAAAACCATAGTCAGTGACAACAAATTTAATTGATTTACCACCATCACCTACAAAAGCACAATTTCCCGAATAATAAACAAACTCTGATTTTCCCTTTGGATTCCAAATATTAGCCAATCCATTATCAGGTGAAGTTTCAACTAATTCAATATTAGTTTCAACAGTGTACTCACCATTTACAACAATAGATGTCACTGTCAATGCTACTTGAGCTTCCTTATCATCCTCTGGAACTGAAATAAAGCCGACATTAGTAAGAGCTGTTGCATTCATATTCTCGATTGTTACAGAATAATCACCAACATCGGAAATTTCTATGTCCTTTTTAAATTCTGCCGAATCAGTGTTTTGGTTAGTAAATGTAACAACAGTGGGCTTATTTACTTCTGTAACTGTGAAATTATACTGTAAAGTATCAATTGTAACAGCAGTCGAATCTGCACCGACTGAAGTAGAGATAGCCATAGCTGAAACAGCCATTAAAGTAGCAAGTGAGCTTGCTAAGATCTTTTTCAATCTCATTTTAAATTCCTCCATAATTAATTTGTAATTATATATTACCTCATTATACAAATATTTTCAATACTAAATAATAACAAAAATTAGCTAGTTTATTTGTATAAATTAGCTAAAAACATTCAATAATATAAATATCTTTTATTAAAAAATTTAAAATGAAAACAAACTTACTTAAGATTAAAAAAACTTAATGAATATGTATAAAACTTTACATTTAAAAAACAATATTTAAATTAAGTATTATTGAAATTTAATATTCTATCTAAAGAATTTTGGGGTGTTAGTCTTGAGCCGATTTGAACAGGATAGTGGTTGTAATAGCCATGAAAGTCAGAGCCTCCTGTCGTTATAATGTCATATTCTTTTGAAATTTCTAACAATTTCTTCTCACCACTATCATCAATGCTCCTATGCCAAACCTCAACACCATCAATTTTTTTATTTTGGGCAAGCTCAACAAGTAAATCAAAGCTATCATATACTTTAGGATGTGCTAAAACTGCTACACCACGTGCCGCATGAATCAGTTCTATAACAAAAGATACCTCTGGATAATCTTTTTCTTCACTACTGACCTCTTCTTTGCAAAGTCCATCTTTAGGATTGAAAATCTCGTCATATAAATTCCCATATAATTCAGTGGTATAACCATATTCCATTAAGGCATGCATAATATGGCACCTATATATTGCCTTGCTTGACGAAGCGTATTTCATGATATTTTCAAGCGTAATCGGAAACTTTTTCATTACTTTAAAAGCCATGCTCTTACCACGGTTTTTTCGATACTCAGTAGTTCTATAACATAGGCCCTCAAGTCTATCAGGTTTTTCAGGCATATAACATAGTATATGAGCTTTTCGTCCTCTTTTGCTGTCATATGAAGAAAGCTCAACAGCAGGAACAATATTTACCCCATATCTCTTTCCCAAAACTGCTGAACGTGCCAACGATGCTAATGTATCATGGTCAGTAATAGCCAGATAATCAACTTCATTTCTTACAGCCTGCTGAATAACGTCTGAAATGCCTAAAGAACCATCGGAAATTGTTGTATGACAATGCAGATCGGCTCTCATATTTTCTCCTTTAATTAACAAATAAAAAGCTAATTGACAATAAGACTATATAATTATAACATATTCTTTTTACTTTTTCAATAGTTTTAGGTGAATTTTACGAATTGTTATTAGTAAAATTGATTATCGTTTACACATCAAATAATAAATTCTCCGCCTTGGTAATTGTGAATATATTAATGGATAAAAGGTTTTATAATCAATAAAAAAGCAGTGCATTTTAGGACATAATCCCTTAAAATGCACTGCAAAATTTAATTTAATTAAATATTATATTAAGCTTAAAAATTAAGCACCTACATAGAGCTATCGAAAGAGCTACCTTTTATACTGCCAGCAGCCGAAGAATAATAATCAATTTTCTTCTTATCCTGTTTTAATTGTTCTAATTCCTTACGTATATTATTATAATTCTCTTGTACTCTATGAGTTATTTTAAAATCTTTTCCAATAATACTCTGCTGCGTTATATGCAAGGCCCTCATTTTTTGTAAAATATATTTTTCATAGGAAGTCAGCTTTTTATCATCAATAATTCTTCCCGCTAAAATATCCTTTATATTACTATCACTAAAGCTTGAATCTATTATAGAAGACATTTTTTCACGAACAAGCTTCATTTTTTCGATAGTATCATTTCTAGAAATTAAAACATCCTGTATAATTTCTAAATCAGCAGAAACCATCTGATCAGTCTGAGTTTCATACTTTTTAAGGAGCAGTAGCAACTCGTCCATAAGCTGTAACAATGCTTCTTCATACTTGTTGTCCATATAGCTCCTCCTTAAATTAATTAAGCACGCTTTAGATTGGCTTTTTGTGCATCAATCTCACTTTTAGGCATTGTACTTATCGTTGCAAAAGCATCTCGCAGCTCAGTTACAATAACAGCAGATTCCTTCAGCTGTTTAACATCTTTTTTTATATTCGCCTGAATGATTGTATAATTCAAGTACTCATATAAGGAATCAAGATTTTTAGAAATATCAATGCTCATATCCAAGGATTCTCTCAAAATTCCAATTGCTGACTGCGCCTTTTGATAGTGTAAATTAGCATCTGAAAAATTATTATTTTCAGTTTTATTAATAGCAAGAGCAATTTGTTTTTCAAGCTCATTATATAACTTGATAAGGACCTCCGTCGACGTCATCGTTGTAACCGATTGCTTTTGATATGCAGAAAAAGGATTAGCCATAATTACCTCCAATTAAGGTTTTTTAGGAACTAAACATACTAGTGATATAGCTCTGTTGAGAATTTAAGGTTGACATTTGCTGCTCTAAGTATGTAAACTTGCTCCAATACCTGTCCTGTTCATCTTGATAACGTGTTTCTAACTTAGTTATCAATTCTGATATACTTTTCATTTCATCATAAATTCTATTATCAGTTAAAGAAGTACCTGTTGACAAACCAGCTATCTGAACCAAAACGCCCTTGCTTTCCCTAGCACCTGTCGCTTTTACAGCACGTGTAAGCTCGCTATCCATCAGCTTTAAAGGACTATTTTCACTGTTAAACAAATCTACTATTTTATCAAAATTCTGCTCTAATGCCTGATTAAGCTTATCTTCGTCAACAACAAGCTTTCCATTATCGCTATAAGAAGATGAAGTAGTGATTCCCATATCAATTAAGCTGAATGTATCGCCCGTCTTTGTATCTATATATTTATACAGAGATGTTCTAAGCCTTGACATAACATCTTTAATTGTAGAATCTTGATATAAAAGACCTTGCTTAGCTTTATCCTCCCACTTTTCAATCTGAGATTCGGATAATGATTCCATTTCATCTTCAGTAAGAGGGTCATAACGTTTTTTACCAGAAAGCAAATAGGTAGGTTTTTGATAAACGTATTCACCGATTTCATCAATAAGCTTATTATAATCCTCAACAAAGCTCATAATTTGTTCCTTAGCAGGCTCTGTATCACGACTTGTTGTAAAACTTATTTCAGTATTCAGCGCAACATCTGCATTAAACGTAATTGTTGTACCATCAATAGTATAGGAATTTGAAGTGGATTGAATTTCCCTGTCGTTAATGGTATAAATTGCATTTTGTCCGTCAATATGTTCACCATTAAGAATATTAAGTGATGAAAGTACGCCATTATCATCCTTTATTCGAACATTATTAGCATTACCACCTACACTAGATTCAATATTCAGCGAATCTGTAAGCGTAGAATACGTCATAGTAACACCAGCAGAAGAAGAATTAACCGCTGAAATTAAATCAGATATTTTAGCATCTGCCGTAAGCTTAAACTCTACTTCATTGATAGTGAATTTATAAAACTCATTAACATTTCCATCTTCGTCTGTTTCTGATACAGTAGGAACACCAATCTCGGAAAGTGATGTGTATCTGCCAGTTACATTTGACGCAGATTCTTTATAAATACCCAGTGTTCCTCCATCGACAGTAGTAAGGGTAAAATTGCTGCCGTCGCCAGTACTTATTTTTCCATCGGAAACATAAACATCAGTAAGACCTGCTTCATAAAAAGCGTGCCTTAATCTGCTGGAATTTTCATAAGCGGCAGCCTTATCAGCAGAAAATTCAAAATCATCCCAAGACAAATTCTCATTTCCGTCCTTAGCCTTTTCTGCTAAATAAGCATCTTGCTTATACTTTAAGTACAATTCCTTAATATCATTGTTTTCTTCCATCGCACTACTGCTAAAATAGCTTGAAGTAACACCCTCAAACTCCACAGCAGTACCAAAGTCATCGCCTTCCTTTCGGAAAAATACAGTGTTTTTTCCGGCTACAACGCTTGACATACTAACTTCCAAGGAGTTTGTATATTTTGACAAACCAAAATCCCCATCATTTTCAGTAATTCTAATATTTTGATTAGCATTTACAGAAAGATTTCCTGAAGAATCGACTTCAACAAAGCCATTTCCACTTTCAGTAGTACCAAAGGCTTTTTTTACTGACTCATTAAAGCTTTGTGCAAGCTCATCACCATTAGAGCCTGAAAATTTTACCTCACGGGTAATATTATCCATAGTCACATTTACAGAATATTCACCCGCCACCTTTGAAGAACCATCTAAAGCTGTAAAATCAAGCTTAAAGGAGTTAGGCAATCTTGTGCCTATGTATGACTCTTTTTGTGCCAGCTGTTTTACTGACACTTTATAATCTGCAGCTACTGAAGATGTTGATGTTTTTATAGATACACCATTAGCACCACCGGAAACACTGAAAACATTCAAAAAGGAGGATGATTTCATATAGGTTGACGGACTTAAAACATCAAAATATTTATTTTGAAAATCCGTTAGCTTGCTAATTACATCTCTGTATTGCTCTTGTTTCCACTCCAGCTTTGTCAGCTTTTTAGTATTATTATCTATTTTTTGCTTGGTAGCAGCACTCATAGCTTCAACCAAAGCCTCGGTGTCAAGTCCCGAATTCATACCACTTAGTCTAATTAAAGAAGAACTATCTATTGCCATTTTCATCTTCCCCCTGTCCATTTAAATTCAATAGCTGTTCAATATTCACCTTTGATATAGCCTTTGACGATTCAAAATTAAGCTGCTGTGTTTCAATCAGCTCATTTCTTACTACTGAAATATCCTTAGGTGCTGATATGCCTAGCTTAACTCTATCCTTAGAAACTTCTATAACAGTGATTTCAATATTATCTCCTATTTTAAAGCCTTGATTAGGCTTTCTAGTTATCACCAGCATTATGTGCCTCCTTTTCTGAAAATAAAGGCTCAAACAAACGCTCACGTGTACTTAAATCATTATCAAGTATAAGCTGAATACCCACATTCTTTTTTATATTAATGACAATCGGACATTTTAAATTTACAGTAGCCTTTTTATAATCAGCAGGAATTACAGCTAGTACCAAGCACCTTATATCCTTTAAATCATCAAGCAAAAGCACTTCTTTTTCATGCTGTGATATATCGATTGAATAATCACCTTTTACACTTAAGGGGTCAAAGACAATAAAACAAGGATTTTCAGCATTAACAGATTGCAGCCACATGGGAAATTTATTATCACCAAGAGGTGCAATTAAAGCAAATTCTCGTATATCCTCAAAGCCGTATATTCCTTCAGGAAAAGTGATAACAGCCTCATCGGCTACTACTACTTCACCAAAATCTCTTGTTTTTATATTCTTTGCCAAAGTAATACCCCTTTTCTATTTTTATTTTATTGTTTTAAGCCTTTTGCGAAAAACGTGGCTCATAATTAGGGTCGCTTGACTTAGGAAAATAAATCGGGTCACCAACATATTCAATCTCAACCTTAGGCATTTGCTCGACTTGAATTTCAATTTTACCAGGGATAAACTTAACCGGTTTTTCAAATATATTTTCCCATTCAATATCAATATCATCTATTTCATAGTTAATATTAAGTTTTCCCTCATTGTAAGAAACCTCGGGCCCTGTTTTAGGCAAAAAATCCATAACTGTTTCTATCGAATAGCCAGCTCTCGCATTTTGTACTGCGATTTCAGAGGCTTTCATGCCCTTTTCCAGCATATTTCCTTCATTAACTATTTTAGCAGTTGCATCATAAGCAATCTTATAAGCCTTGTCAACATTTTTCTTTATAAGATCAGCTGTTTTCATATTGACTTCACCGACACTTGCCCTTTGTTTATAAGTGTCAATTTTCAAAGTCGCAGGTTCTGCCTGAATTTCAAGTCCGCCCTCTTTCACATTCATCTTCATTTTGGGCTGTTGCCTGTATTCATCATTGTGTTCAAATGTCCCGTGAGTTACATTTATCTCAATAGAAACAGGAACAGTTGTAATCTCCAATAAAGGTTTCACTTTTACACCCCCAAAAGCTAATTGATAAAGTTAAATATCGTCTGCGGTACTACATAGCTCGCCATAGATAAGGTAGCACTATATGTAGCAGTAAGTACTTTATAATAGGACAACTCTTCAACCTTGTCGGTTGCCTCTATATCATTTTGCTTTTCAGAAAGATTGTATTCATCCTGAGTAATTCTTTCTTGATTAAATTCAATAAAGTTCTGCCCCGAACCAATATCAGCTATCGTCATTGAAACATGATTTCTAGATGCCTCAATTTTATCCATAAGCTTTCTAGCACCGTCAATATCACCATTTCTAAGGGCAGAAGCTGCATCTAAAGTAAGCTGAATATAATTTTTAGCATCGCCATCCTCATCTAAGCCGCTGCCTGTAATTTCAGCACCATTAAAAGAAATAGCCAAGCCCGACTGTGGGTCTATTTTACCATCTGCATCTACTTCAAAGCCTATACCCACATCTATTATCACTTTTTCACTGTAAGGAAAATCCTCATAGCTTTGATGACTATTTACAGCCTCACCATTGTAGGAAACAAACTTATTTCCGCTATCATCTGTTTCAATTTTAAATGGAGAATTATCATTACTTTCGCCACCAAAGATTTGCCTTCCTGCTGTACGCAAGTTAAAATTTTTGACCATCTGATTAGCATAGCCTTCAATTTCATCGGCTAAAATATCCCTTTGAGTTTGGTCTAAAGTGCCATTTACCGCATAACTAATCTTTTCATTAATATTAGTTATAGTATCAGATATTTCAAGCACCACAGTTCCAGCGGAAGCATAGATGTTTTTAGCAGTAGTCAGATTATCGCTATAAGTCTTAAGGTCCGACATAGATTTTCTTACATTCAAAGCACGTGCAGCACTCATAGGGTCCTGACTTCCTCTAGTAAACCTAGCACCGGACATTGTGCGTGTTTCTGAATCCATTCTTGCCTTAGCATTTCTCTGTATATTTCTTATATAATTTCTTGTTGTAATACTCTGTGTTACTCTCATATTAATTCACCTATCTTCCTACCAAGCCCATACTGTTTATTATTGTGTCAAGTGCTTCATCAAGGGTGGTCATCATCCTCGCCGAAGCATTAAACCATTTCTGATAGTTCAGCATATTGATGCCTTCTTCCTCTAAATCGATTGCAGAAAGGGAATCTCGGCTCTCAAGCAGCGAAACAACTGTTGTTTCTGCAGAATCATATTGGCTGTTTACATAATCAATTTGCTGAAAAAGTCTATTTGAATAAAATGCAATATATTCATGCATATCTCCGGTAAAGTCACCATGTACACCAAAATCCGTGCTTTGATTAATTGAAGAAATAATTTTTGCTATATTAGTATTCTGCAAATTAGGATTAAGAGAATATTCGCCCGTATCCTCATCTAATGTCTGCGCTATCATAGTAGCATCCTTCATCCATTCATCAGAAACCTTTATAGTACCTGCTGTTATATTTCCCGTATCAGAGGAAAAAAGCTTTCTTTCTGGATTTAAATCTGCACCATTAGCTGAATTAAGCGCCTGCGCAAAGGTCTGTGCAAACTGATCAACAGCATATTTATAATAAGGAATACCGTATTCATTGTTTTCATTTCCTGAGGCATACACACCTGCACCGTTGATTAAATTTACATATGATTTAATCTCACCAGAAACACTGTTGAAGCTATCTCCGTTATCAAACATCAATACAGCCGCATCAAATTGTTCATAATCTCTCATAATCAGCTGAGAAGTCTTTTTCCCCTCTACCACAGTAGTTTTTCCCACGCTAACAGTAACAGAACCATCTGATTTTTCCTCAACAGATATACTTGCCAATTTAGCTAAATCATCTAAAAGTAAATTCCTAGCATCAATCAGCTCATTAGGCCCGTAATTGGAAACATTCATCATATCGGAATACTCGGAATTTCCATAGTTTCTAGTATATTCGATTTTGATTTGTTCGTTTAAGTCGGCTATTTTTGATGTAATAGAATTAAAGTTGTCAACCTTTATACCAAGCTCAGAAATCTGATCGTTATGCAATTTTGTCAGCTTTGTATCATAGCTTCTCAACATTTGAGCTATACTTTGGGCTGAGTTTCTTACAACACTAGCAATATCCTCACTATCAGGTCTTTCAGCTGAATAATTGTGAAGCTTATTTTCAAAATCCTCCAAAGCAGCTTTTAAGCCATCGGTTTCAATATTATCTAAAATATCCTCAACCTCACTTAAAACCTCGGACATTTTCTCATTTTCAACCTGAACAGCAACGTTTTCACGATAACGCTTATCGATATAAGTGTCCCTTAGCTGTGCTACACCTACACCTACAACACCCTGTCCGGCTAAGGATAGCTTAGCTGTGGATGAATTCCAAAGCAGGCTGGATGTACTGACATTTGCAGAGGCTAAATCAAGTCGCTGTCTTGTATATCCCTCTGTATCACGGTTTGAAATATTGTTAAATGTAATGTCCAAAGCCTTTTGCGATACCTGTATAGAACGCTTTGCTGCCTCAAACCCTAAGAAACTAGATCTCATTTACTCACCTTTTCCTTTTTAAATCAGAATGAATATTTAAACTTAGAAATCACCTATAATAGTCTTTTCTGAATGTGCTGAAACTGTACTCACCTTTTTTCCTGCAACATTGTAGGTTTTAGGCCTATTTAAAATACCTGCTTTCTTGACAAAATCTTTTTGTCCATCAAGTTTTTTCTCTACAATTTCAGTAGTCAAATCATTTATTCTTTTTACCTCTTTAATTAAATTGGTAAAATGTGTACAAGTGGTTTTAATTTTATTGGAATAGTCATGAGGTGCATTTTCAATAAGCATTGTAGCCGTATAGTTTTCGACTCCCATAGCCTTAAATAGCTGCAAACGTTTCTGCTCAAAGGACTTACCCTCCATTACAAACGCTTGTTCTTCATTCAGTGAATCCATAAGCCAATCTAAATCATCAGCTAAGATTTTATTATGTTTTTTATGTAAAAATAAAATCAGCCGTCGATAATAAGAGGAATATTCCTCCAAAAAATTATTTATTGTTTCTGCTGTGTATTTGTCCACAAAGATTCACCCCATAATTAATAGCTATCATAATGTAAGTATATAATCTACTAGCTTTTCATCATCTACTAAATTTTCATTAGCAGACAAATCTGCCTTTATCTCTTCAACTTCGCTGGCAGAAAGCTCTCTTTTTAAATCAGAAAGCACATTAGCCTTAGCACCATTCAATGACCTATCAAAGTCAAATTCGACTCTATCTCTTTTTGCTCCCGTACTAACGGGATTTTCCTTTTTTTCGACAGGCTTTTTTAATGAACTTGCTTTATAAGCATTCATTACCCCATCAATTTTTCCAATATTCATAAAACCCTCCGACTATAAATAAAATATCTCTCAATGGTTATATCGTCAGAAAAACGCTCCACTTTAGAAAAAATTTAATTTATTCTATAATATCAGCGATTCCGCTAAGCTCATCATTATTTAAAATTCTATTTGCATCAAGAATTAATATAATTTTCTTATTAACCTTAGCAATATCGGATACATATTTAGCATTTGTATCACTGCTCATTTTAGGTGAAGGTGATATATCAGCTTTTTCTATATCAAGAACTTCATCAACAGAATCAACAATAAGCCCCACTAAAAGCTCATTTATAATTGTAATAACTATACTTGTTCTATCGTTATATTCAATTTCAGGCTTTTTAAAACGGTATCTCATGTCAATAACAGGAATAATAACGCCCCTAACATTAATAATTCCTTTAATAAAATCAGGAAAATCAGGCATTGTAGTAATATCCTGTATAGAGATTATTTCCTTTACATTACTGATTTCAACAGCATAAGTTTGTTTATCAATAATGAACGTTAAATATTTTTCGGTAGTAACATCTTCTTCATCTTCCTTCAAAAAACGATTAATAAGGTCACTCATAATATCCTCCTAAAGATAATTGTCATATATGTTATTATATCATCTTGAATATATAATTGCAAGATTTCATACTTTATAATTATATCGACAATAAATATCTAATCTTAATAAAATGATTGTGCAAAATTATTTTATCTTTAATAAACAAAAAAGCTACCGATAAAAAATAGCTTAAAATGAAAAACATTTTCCATTATATACAAGGTTGTTATTTATAAATCTTTCATGCTATTTAAAAAATCACCCCAATTAAAATACTTAATCAGGATGATTTTCTTAGAATCTTAAGTATAAGCCTCAGCCTATTTTTATAAATAAAAAGAATTATTTTAAACTATTCATCTCTTAGATATTTAATTATTTCGACCTGCGTTGACTTATAAGCAAAAATCAAACTAAAAACTGTGGATAAGGAAATAACGCAAACTAAAAATATAATAACAGAGTATAAGGAAATATACACAATCCACTCATTTCCTAAGACAAAGGTTTGATAAGCCTTATACCCAATCATCAAATCAACAACTATTATGACAGATATTAATGTGTCTAATAAAAGCACAGCTATACTTTCGTAAATAAATTGTCGCATAATATGGCTTATACCTGCTCCTAGTGCACGTTTTACGCCTATTTCATAACGTCGCTCATGTAAAGCATTTGAAAAGCTGCTATAAAGATTCAATCCCAATAATAATAAAATTACTGCTGAAATATATGCTTTATTTCCTATTTCTACTTTCATAACGGCATTTGTCGATTGCTGTGCCTCGTAAACTCCATAAGGGATAAGCCCTAGGGCACGTGCAAATCCAATTGCTTTTTCCGGTTCTTGCGTGTTTATCCACACAGAATATTCTGCTGAGTCATCATATGTGCTGACATCGTATTTTGAAAGCAATCCTGCTGAAAGATACATACTCCCCCATCCGCTAACTACATCTGAAGAAGATACTTCATCAAAAAAAATGCCATTTTCTACACTGTCTTCACATACTCCTACTACCTTTACTTGCCAAGGAGGGCTCCCAATTTGTATAGTAATGTTTAAAGGCAGCTCACCACCCTCGCCTATTAAAGAATTATACCAGCTTTCGTTTATAATAACCTCATTGCCTTTTAAATCAAACTTTTCTTTTCCTTGCACCATTTTAATAGGCTTTACCGAAAAAATATCCGTTTGATCAGCCTTAATACTGTCAACTTCATACACAGGCACCTCTATTGACGGTAGAAATGAACATCTGATATTTAAACTCCCATTTTCATATTGAGCATATCCGTTGACAGTAGTATAGCCATAATAATCAGCCTCAGGGATATAAGTTGCAATTTGAGATAGCAATGCTTGATAAGCAGTTTTATTTCCATAAATATTACTCAGCACTATCTCTGACGGCTGAGCATATACTTCTTTATATTTATTATACAACCGTGAGTCCGTAAAAATAAGAAATAATAATAAAAATGATAAAGAAAGCACTACCGTAACTGAAAGCTTTGCATAAGCAGTTCGATTGCGATACACCATGATTAAGCTGTGAAAAAAATGCCGAAATGGTTGTTTTCGATGTTTAAATAGACTCACGCAGCACACCTCCTTCTAAGACCATACAGAGGTTTGTGCATTTTGATACATTTTCATCATGAGTAATAATCAGAACAGCACGACCGTTTTTGTGTTCTTCATATAATGCTGAGAGAATTATATCACGATTTTTCGGGTCAAGATTTCCGGTAGGCTCATCAGCTAAAATTAAACTAGGATTAAGAACAAGTGCACGTGCAATAGCAATTCTTTGCTTTTCTCCACCACTTAAAGTGGTGACACGCTGATTTGCCAGAGCCGATATATCCATTGTATCCATTAATCGATTAACTCTTCCATTATCATTTACACCTTCATAAAGCAAAGGAAGTCTTATGTTTTCTTCGCAAGTTAAAGTTGGAATCAGATTGTATTAACCTCAAATTATCGGCTCTGCGTCTTTGCGTCTGGCTCTGTAATCACAGTAACTCTAAACTGCTTTATTTTAATTAAATTTTCTTGTCCGCATTTTGGACAATAAAGAGGGAGATTATTTAACTCGGTATCTTCCCGTATCTTCAAACGTGTTTTATTCCGACAGGTAGGGCATAGCACCCATTCTGTTTTTCAGCATATCTATCACGCTCCTTTTTACTATCTTGTAATATTTCAGCTTTTAATATTATTCTACTCGAATAGCGGTTCAATATATTTCTTAATAAATTCTATTCTGTCTTTTGCTTTGGTATCAAACAGAGAAGAAATCGAAACTACTATATTATTAGCAGTATTGACATAGATTGTATTTCCCCCATCTCCTAGAGCCGAAAAACAGCCTTCTCTTTCGTCTATAACCCACCACAAATATCCATATTTAAGGTTAAATTTTTCCCAACAACTCTGTTCTCTTGTACTTTCATCAACCCATTTTTTTGATACAATTTGTTTCCCATTCCAGCTACCCCCATTTAAGTATAGCTGTCCTAATTTATTCATATCACTAGTTGTCAAGGTAAGTCCCCAACCTGCTGTATTTACACCTACTGGGTCAGCAACCCAACCGCTGATAGAAGTCATTTTATAAAATTCTAATTGTTCTTCTTTACTATGGAATACTATATTTTCTTTAACTTCGATCCCCAGTGGATGAAATAAGTTTTCTCGTGCAAACTCAAGTGTAGATTGTTTTGTTACCTTAACAAGAATGCCAGATAAAATATCTGGTCCGATAATAGGTGCATATCTAAATTCCCCAACTTGTCCTTTCCCACCCAAAAAATCAAGTGAGGATTTTACCCAATCAGAACTTGTAAAATATTTTGTGTAAGGGTTGAATTTATACTTATATGGAGCTGTCATCGTTAGTAAATTTCTAAGTGTAATATTTTGTATTCCTTTTTCTCTTTTCTTGACTTCGTAATCCGGGAAAAAGTCTAATACCTTTTGGTCTAGATTATCTATGTAACCTTTATCCATGGCAATTCCTATCAATATTGAAACAATACTCTTAGTTACCGAAGCAACATGAATATGACTACTGTTAGTGCATTCATTAAAATAATTTTCGTAAAGTTTTTTTCCGTCTTTAGAAACTACTAAACCTGCAATATTATTATATTCATCATGAATTATATTTTCTAAAGATGTAATTTTATGGTCTTTCATATGAATGTCTCCATTTCTCTTTTATTTAAGTAGTAAATTAGTAGTAAATTGATTGGTTTCGACCTTGATAAAGTGTGATACGTCCAGTGTTTATGCGGATAACTAGATTTTCATACTATTTTTATTTAGAAAAATAGATTATTATAATTACATCGAGCAAACATTTTGTAACTGAGAACATTGAGATTTTCAATCATGCAGATGAATATTATATTAAGTATATACTGGAATTTATAAAGTGATTTTGAGTGACAAATATATTTTACTACAAAAACAAATTTACATCAATAGACTTTTTTATAACATTTCTTCAAGTAATTTGTTTATATTTAACAAACACAAAAATAATAAGACTTATGATAAAGTTTTAAAAAATTAAATCAGTTTTTTTGAATTCATTCCCCGAAAAAGCTCCACTAAATGTCGCACGTAAGTACAACATTTACACCACCTATGGCGCTGTGCGTAGGGTTGTAGATGTAGACTTTTTCTGCTGGTTCTAATAGTTTTATTATAACTTATTTACAAGATTCCTTAATCCTTGTTTTAATTATTTAATAAATTTCGTTTATAATCCTTTTTTTAAAAAATGAAAAGCTCCCCTATTGGAGAGCTTTTCACGAAAAAACCATAAAGGTTGATTGTTAAAATTAGCCAAGTAACTGTAATACTGCCTGAGGCTGAGCATTTGCTTGAGCTAACATAGCCTGTGCAGCCTGTTGAAGAATGTTGGACTTTGTAAAGTTCATCATTTCCTTAGCCATGTCTGTATCACGGATACGGCTTTCAGCAGCTGTTAAGTTTTCACTTGAAGTGCTGAGGTTGTTGATTGTATGCTCTAGACGATTCTGCAATGCAC
>JAAYSD010000027.1 GCA_012518465.1 Clostridiales bacterium | reverse complement strand
TTTGGCAGAACAGCGTGGTCTTTTGTATCATTTTTTGGTCGGGGTGACAAGATTTACGAACTTTTCAAGTCCAAATCTTGAACCCGTCTGCAAAAAAAAATAACGCACTCGCCAAAGGCTCATACGTTCTTTTTTTGGTCGGGGTGACAAGATTTGAACTTGCGACCTTTGCGTCCCGAACGCAACGCTCTACCAAGCTGAGCCACACCCCGAAAACTGTAACATATAATATCATATATTAGATAAAAAGTCAATATTTTTATGGACAATGTAAGACAATTTATCAAAATTAAATAATAAAATGCACTCACTAAAGTGAGTGCTTAATTTAATCCCAAAGTGGATTGGTGCAAGGAATGGGACTTGAACCCACACGTCTGTTGACACACGCACCTCAAGCGTGCCTGTCTGCCAATTCCAGCATCCTTGCAAGATTAATGCTATAATAGTATAGCATAAGTATTTTAAATTGTCAATACCTTTTATGAAAAAACTTAAGATAATTTTAGATTAAAAAATAGTAATAATAACAACAAATAATTACATCACAGGAATTCAACTAGTTAAATGTTATATATAAATAAAAATCGCTCTATCCTAGACTTTATCAAGGTTTAAAAGATAAAGCTAGGATTAGGCGATTCAAAAGATTTTATAAAACTTATACAAAAGGAATGAGAAAACTAAAAATTATTCTAAGCCCATTTCTTTTTTCATTGCAGCAAGCTCTTCTTCAACAGATACATTTAATGAGGAGCTGCCGTATTTTTGCGCAAGGCTTTCAGCTTCGTCAGTGGGTGCTTCATTAAGCTCGCTGATTGCATTAGCCCTGTCAAGCATATGGTCTACCTTGTTTTCCATATCTCTAAATTTATTAATGCTATTTTCACTGTTTTCACCAACGGAGCTGTATTTGCTAATACGTTCCTGAGTTTTTGCAATTGCAACCTTAGCTTTTATTGTTTGACGGCGTGAATTAAGCTCATTAATATCTTTTACTAGCTTATCATGCAGCTGACGCATCTTAACTGCATTTTCATGAGCAGTTGCATATGCAGTCTGCAAGCCAACCCCAGCCTCTTCAACTTGTTGTTTTTTAGCAAGAAAGGTTTTAGCGTCGCCTTCATTTCCTGAAGTTAAAGCCTTTTTTGCGAGATTTGTGTACTTTTCAATTTCAGCTTGATTTTCATTAAGCAAACGCTTTGTACGTGTTTCTTCAGCCATAACATTAGCAGTTTCGCTTTTTACTTGAGATAGATCCTTTGTCATTTTCCTTAAATATTCGTCTATCATCTTTTCAGGATCCTCTGCCTTATCAAGAAGTGCATTGATATTAGCTGAAATGATGTCAGCAAAACGTGATAAAATTCCCATATTATCGTCCTCCGTTTAATTTTTATATTTGTCTTCAAGGTCTGAGAGTTCTTCACCATCAGAACCAAAGCTTTCTAAAGGCTTTTCTAATATTTCTTCCATCGTATTAAGCTCTTCTTGTTTTCTCTTATTTCTGTTTTTAATAAGCTTATAAACAACCCATATTGCAGAAATTACAGCAACTAAAACAAGTACAATAACCCAGATAGAGATTTCCTTTTTCATTATTCTCTGTGATGCCTTGTCAAAAGCTGTGCTAAACATTTCCTCATCGGTAAGATCACTTTGATAATAATATTCGATATTATCGAAAAGAATATCGATAGCTTCATCATCCATGACGGATTTTGCAGCAGTTCCAGCGATGTACCACATATTGTAATTTCCGTTATACTCTAAAAAGATTACAAGCAAATGCCCTTCATCATTAAACCTTTCGTCATAAAAATTGTTGGCAAAGGTTTCAAAATCACTGTTTGAAGGATTGTTTTTACCGTTTATCTCATCGGTTATGTACAAATAAGGTTGAACGCCTGTTCGCTTGTAAAAGTTCACCATTCCTTTTTCAAGCTTGGAAGAACTTTGAATCCAATTTAAGTTGTCCTCATAATAATCAGTTTCCGTAACCATGCCGCTTTCAAGCGGCTTACGGTCAATAGTTGATTTTGTAATAGCTGAATTTCCGATGTTGAAAATATCCATTATAGGACGGCCGATAACAACAACCACTATGGCTAAAACTATTATTGCGGTCAATATTAAGGAACAGCCAGAATGTCCACCGGAATTTCCACCAGAATTCCCTCCATAGTATCTCCTAGGCGGGCGTGAATAATACCCACCGAAATGTGGTGGCCTTGGTGGTCTTGGCGGATGTGGTGGTCTTGGTGGTGATGAAAATCCCCCTCCAAAGTTTCCGCCTCCTCTTGATCTTCCACCAAAGCTACCAGAACTGCCTCTTCCTGCTCTTCCGCCGGAAGACGAACGACCTCCTGAGCTTCTTCCTCCGCCCATTCCAGAACTTCTTCCGCTGCCACTTCGTCCAGCTCTGCCCATTTACTCCTCCATTTAATTACAAAAAATATGATAGTATTTAAAATTTAATACAAATCTAACCATAATTATAATAACATACAACCCTAATTATGTCAAGGGTTTCACAATAATTTAAAAATTATATCAATATTGTTCATAATATAGTTAAATTTTAGTAAATTAAAGAGATAAAATTTTATTCTATCCCTTTAATTTATAAAGGATAAATCCTATAATAGCACTAAAAAACCCTGCTAAACCTATAAT
>JAAYSD010000026.1 GCA_012518465.1 Clostridiales bacterium | reverse complement strand
TCCTTGTTGACCTTTTCTCTTGCTTCCACAAGCTTTTTAAACTTAGGTACAATAATATCATAGCACCCGCCACCCTTGACAGTATTTCTGATATTATCAGTTACACTCTTTCTGCCATCAAGAGATAAGACGCAATTGCTCATTTCCTTATTGATAAACTCGATTTTTTCATCATTTAAAAGCATTCCATTTGTTGTGATTGTAAAGCGAAAGTTCTTTCCCGTTTCCTTTTCACGACTTCTCGCATAATTTACAGTAGCTTTTATTGTTTCCCATGCCATAAGTGGTTCGCCACCAAAAAAATCAACCTCAAGATTATGCCTATTTCCCGATTTTTCAATTAAAAAATCAATAGCCATAATTGCTGTGTCCGGTGCCATATTCACCCTGCCACCACCATAATTGCCTGTGCCGGCAAAGCAATATTGGCATCGTAAATTACAGTCATGGGAAACGTGCAGACACATAGCCTTTACCGGTGGGTCATTCAGCTTTTTGGTAAACTGAAAATAATCATCTTCAGTGCCTAGCATACCGTTTTTTTGAAGAGTGTAAAGCTCATTATACGCTTCATTTAACTGCTCGAAGGAATATTCAGGCATATTTTTAGCAATTTCAAAAGGCATTGCATTATTCATAGGGAATGAAATATAATCAAGCATTTTAAATGCAATATCATCTAGAATATGCACTCCTCCACTGTTTACATCAAGGACAATATTATTTCCCAAAAGGGAATATTTATGTATCATAATTATTACTCCAAATAAAAACGAACCTTTCATAAAAAGCAAAGCTTTGCATTAACTTCAGTCAATGCAAGCTGAACTTACGCAAAGGTCCGCTGTTTTTATATTACTTATGTGATTCGCAGCTTTGATTTGCTACTGTGCATGAGGTTTTACAAGCTGATTGGCATGAAGTCTGACATTCACCACAGCCACCATGCTCAGCTGTTTTTCTTAGATTAGCCTTGTTTAATGTTTTTACGTGTTTCATTTTAATTCTCCTAACATAATACTTAATTGTAGTTTTATTAAATTAATATCCAAATCTGCTATTTACACCTATTATTCCTCCAAAGGCACTGCCTCCAAGACAAATAATAAGCTTAACAATAATAAGCTTTCCGGAAAAGCCACCTGTAAAAATAGATATGATTAAAATCACAGCGAAAATTATTATGCCGCATTTAATACCCGAGATAAGCCCTAAAGCTCTTTTTAGCTTTCCAATGATGAATCCTGAAAAATAAGCACCTATACATAAGGATAAAGCAGAAAAGAAAGCCTCAATCCCCTCGGGTAAATCAATACCCGACATTAAAAAAGCAAATATAATTAATAAAATAGCAGTAATAATAAGCCCTATTGCTGCTGAAAAAACAAAAGGCTTGATATTCGCCCGTCCATTACCTTTAAACATAATACCACCTCAGTAATACTATGCCGAGCGAAAGCAGTTTATACTAATTAAAAATTTAAATACTATTCATCATGAACGGTATTATTTTTAGCAATTGAAGATTTTAAAATCCTTATTTTTGTGCGGTCACTGCCCGTTTCAAGCAGTACGGTATCTTCTTTAATGCTCACTACTCTGCCGATAATACCACCTGTTGTAACTACCTCATCAGCTACCTGAAGATTATCAAGCATATCATTCATTTGCTTAGTACGCTTTTTTTCAGGACGCAAAATTAAAAAGTAAAAAATTGCTATCATAGCAACAATAGGTATAAGCAGTGATAGTATGCTTCCTAATCCGCCTTCAGTACCGGTGCTTGTAGTTGCAACTACTAAGTTATTAATTAAATCCATATCTCCTCCGTAAATGTTTATTACTCTTATTATACATTATAAAAATGCTTATTACAAGCAATTATTAATTTTTTCACCTAATTTTTATATGAACATCACGAAGCTGTTGTTCCGTTACTTCAGTTGGCGCACCTAAAAGCACATCCTGAGCATTTGAATTAAGTGGGAATGCAATAACCTCTCTTATATTGTCCAAATCAAGCAGCAGCATTATAAGTCTATCAATTCCCGCTGCCATACCCGCATGGGGAGGAGCACCATATTTAAACGCATTATATAATGCACCAAATTTTGCTTTTACATCATCCTCAGTATAACCGGCAATTTCAAATGCCTTTACCATAGTATCAAGCTCATGATTTCTCACTGCTCCAGAAACAATCTCAACACCATTGCATACAACATCGTATTGATATGCATATATATCAAGAGGATTTTTTGAAGTCAACGCCTCAAGTCCACCCTGCGGCATGGAAAAAGGATTGTGAGTAAATATAATTTTACCTGTTTGCTCATCCTTTTCATACATTGGGAAATCAATAATCAAAGCAAACCTCACTTCATCATTATTGATTAAATTCATACGGCGTGCAACCTCATCTCTGATTTGCCCTGCAAGCTTTGGTGCAGATTTTTTAGTATCAGCAATAAAGTACAGTACATCACCGCTTTCAAGTGAGCATCTCTCCCTTAATTCCTTTCGCTGATTATCATCAAGGAATTTATCAATAGGACCTAAATAAGTTAGCTCATCAGTAACCTTTACATAGCCTAGCCCTTTCATACCAATTGACAGGGCGTATTTCTCCATTTTCTCGAAAAAGCCCTTTGACTGGCTAGCCATACCCGGAACACGAATACCACGAACTGTTTTATTGCTAAAAGGTTTAAATGATGAATCTATAAACAAATCAGAAAGCTCAACTATAAATAAGGGATTACGCAAATCAGGCTTATCAGTGCCATATTTTAGCATAGCCTCTTCAAAGGGAATCCTTGCAAATTTTTTATCAACCTTTTTATTGGAAAACTCCTCAAAAAGTGCAGGCAAAACATTTTCAGCGACCTTGAAAATATCCTCCTGTTCTGCAAAGGACATCTCTAAATCAAGCTGATAAAATTCACCTGGAGTTCTATCTGCTCTTGCATCTTCATCTCTAAAGCATGGTGCAATCTGAAAATATTTATCAAACCCTGATACCATCAAAAGCTGCTTAAATATCTGAGGTGCTTGAGGCAAAGCGTAAAAACGACCATGATGCCTCCTGCTTGGGATAAGATAATCTCTAGCGCCTTCAGGTGAAGATGTGGATAATATCGGTGTTTGAATTTCCAAAAACCCCATATCCTCCATCTTTTTACGCAAATATGACATAACCTTTGAGCGTAAAACCATATGTGAATGTACATCTTTATTTCTTAAATCAAGAAAACGGTAGCGTAAACGTACTTCTTCCTTGGTATCGATAGAATTAGGAATTTCGAATGGCAGCTGTTCAACAACCTTGCCTTGTATGGTAAGCTCAGTAGCAAAAACTTCAATAGTACCAGTGCTTATCTTAGGGTTTATTGTTTCACTGTCACGCATACGCACTTTTCCACCGATTGTAATTGCACTTTCTTTATGCACGCCTTTTAGCATATCGTCATCATGCAAAACAACTTGAAGCAAGCCATAGTGATCCCTTAAATCAATAAACATTACACCGCCATGGTCCCTGATATTTTCTACCCATCCGGATACACGTACATCTTTACCTATATCTGCCTCACTAATATTTGAGCAATCATGAGTACGATAAATGTTTTCAAAAAACATAAAATCCCCTTAATTATATTAATATATTAATCTTTGTTAAAACAAAAAACATCATTGCATTGCAAATTTGCAGAATTATCATATGGCATAGCCGATAATCCTGCAAATACATAAAATGATTATACTGCTCTTTCAACTTTGCCGGAACGCAAGCAGCGTGTACAAACATTAACTCTTTTGGGAGTACCGTTTACAACAGCCTTAATTCTCTGTACATTAGCCTTAAAAGTTCTATTGCTGCGTCTGTGAGAATGTGACACCTTTATTCCGAAACTAACGCCTTTTCCGCAAATTTCACACTTTGCCATCGGAATACACCTCCTTATACAATGAGCCTAAGCTCTTTTTCCGAAAACATAATTATTTTAACACAATTAAATAAAAAATGCAAGTATTTTTTATTTAATCAATCGTTTTGCCTAGTCTTTTAATCATATTAATTACTATTTTTGCTACTTTTACTGCCGCTTTTTCAGAAAACTCATCAAAACTAATGTCGCTTTCCTCATCAGCTTTATCAGAAATGCAACGCACCGAAACGAAAGGAATCTCGTTTCTATATGCCGCTTGTGCAATTGCCGCTGTTTCCATATCAACAGCATAGGGGTCGAATTCTTCAATTATTTTATCCCTTGTTATGCTATCCGATACAAAAATCTCTCCTGAAACTATCCTTTTTATAAAAAAATTTTCTCCTAAGTTAGTGCATGAAGTAGCAGCTATGTCGACAAGCGTTTGATCAGCCTTGAAAATGCCATTATAAGGTGGATAATTAGTTAAAAACCTAGTGAGCAGATCATGATGCATAACATCTTTTGAAATAACAATGTCAAATACTTTAGTTGCCTCTGCTATACCACCGGCTACACCTGTATTTATTATAGCACCCACATTAAATTCATCAATCAAAATTTGTGTGCATATTGCTGCATTTACCTTACCTATTCCACAGCAAACGGTAATCAGCTTGCATCCGTAGCTTTCACTGATATAAAAATCATACCCAGCCACTTTTTTAATAACTGCATCTTTCATACTATCTCTGAAATAACTAAGCTCGCTTGGCATAGCACCAATTACACCAATAGTTTTCATAGCATTCCTTTTTTTAATATATTTCTGATAAATATCAGGTCTTTTCTGCATTGTTTGAAGTAGCTTTTGCTTGTTCTGCCACTTTTTAATTTTAGCATGATTACCAGAAATCAGCACTTGGGGTACTTTCTTGCCTTTCCAGATCTCCGGTCTTGTGTAATGGGGCTGTTCGAGTAAGCCATGATAGTGACTTTCATCGCTGAATGCAGCTTCATCTGGTAAAACATCGGGTAAAACCCTCACAACACTGTCTGTTAAGACAAGTGCAGCCAGCTCTCCCCCCGTCATAACATAATCGCCGATAGAAATCTCTTCACAGCCCAGCTCATCAAGCACTCTTTGGTCGACACCTTCATAATGGCCGCATAAAAGTATAAGATGCTCAGCTTGTGCAAGTGAATTTACCATGTCTTGAGTCAAAACCTTCCCCTTCGGAGAAAGATAAATAACTCTTGAGCTGCCACTGCTTTCATCAAGTATATGTTTTATACAATCATATACAGGCTGAACGCTCATCACCATGCCCGTGCCGCCGCCATAGGGCTTATCATCAACTTTCTTGTGCTTGTCCGTGCTGAAATCACGAATATTATAACAATTGACGCTTACAAGATTTGCCTTTCTCGCTCTGCCCACTATACTCTCTGATAAAACGCTTTCGCACATATCAGGGAATAATGTGGCTATATCAATCCTCAGCTTTTTTCTTGTCATCAGCGTAAACCTCAAGCAACCCTTCAATCGGTCGAACCTTCATAAAACCTTTTTTTAAATCAATGTCAATCACAACCGGCTTTATAGCAGGAAACAGTATTTCACTGCCATTATTATCCTTTACAACATAAACATCATTGCTATAACTTTGCAAGACCTCTGAAATTTTGCCGTAGCAATTTTCCGTATCCACATCAATAACATCAAGCCCTATTAAATCCTCAATGAAAAACTCTCCATGCTTAAGATTAAAATCCTTCCTCCTAGCATAAAGCTTTTTCCTTAGAAGGAGTTTTGCTTCATCCACAGTATTTATTCCGTCAATGCCAAGTATTACGGTGTTTTTATGTGGAAATGCTCGCTTGATTTTGTAAACTATTTTTCCATCCTTTGAATAAAGATTTTTCATAGCACATAAAACATCAGCACTATTGCAGGAATACTGCACCCTTACTTCACCCTTTATTCCAAAAATAGAAATAACATAAGCAATCTCTAAAAACTCTCTCATGCTTAGTCTATTTCAAGCATAACTTTTTCATTATGCCTTGCTGCACCTGCACGCATTATTGCACGTATAGCCTTTGCAATCCTGCCCTGTTTTCCGATAATTCTGCCCATATCATCAGCTGCAACATGTAAATGATAGACCGTGATTCCTTCATCATTTACAGGGTCTGCTGTGATTTCAATAGAATCCTTATCCTCGACTAGGGACTCAACAATTGCTAAAAGTAATTCTTTCATGCCTTGTCCTTTCCGTTAAAGATTATAGCTTTTCCAATAATCTTTTTACCGTATCGGTAGGCTGAGCGCCCTTTGCAATCCAAGCATTTGCCTTTTCCATATCGATTTTAAAAATGCTAGGCTCTTTAGTTGGGTCATAAACACCGATTTCTTCGATAAAGCGTCCATCTCTGGGATATCTTGAATCAGCCACTACAACTCTGTAAAAAGGAGCTTTTTTAGCACCAATACGTCTTAATCTGATTTTTACTGCCATATTTTCACCTCATAAATAAATATATATTTTCAATACTGTATCATCATTTCTGAAGCTACAATATGAAATAAACTAAAATCCCAAACCTGAAAAACCACCAAATCTTTTTTTCTTGCCGCCAAGCTTTTTCATCATTTTATTCATCATATCAAATTGCTTTAACAATGCATTGACATCTTCAACACGTGTGCCGCTTCCTGCTGCAATACGTCTTTTTCTCTTAGCATCAAGTATAGAGGGCTTTTCTCTTTCCCTCATAGTCATAGAAGAAATAATAGCCTTAGTGCGTGGCACTTTCTTTTCGTCTATATCTTCTTCCTTTACCTTACCGCTTATACCGGGAATCATATTAATTATAGAAGACATACTCCCCATCTTTTCCATCTGGCACAGCTGTGAATAAAGGTCGTTTAAATCAAATTTTTTATCCTTAACCTTTTTGGCAAGCTTAAGCTGCTCCTGTTCATCAAAGGTCATTTTTGCTTTTTCAATAAGAGTAAGCACATCCCCCATACCAAGTATTCTACTTGCCATTCTGTCCGGATAAAAAGGTTCAATATCATCTATTTTTTCGCCTATACCTGCAAATTTTACAGGCTTTCCCGTAACAGCAAGTACGGAAAGTGCAGCACCGCCTCTAGTATCACCATCAAGCTTTGTCAGTATGACACCGCTTATTTCCAATGCTTTATTAAAGCTTTCTGCCACATTTACAGCGTCCTGCCCCGTCATAGAGTCAACGACAAGCAATATTTCATCAGGTGAAACTGCTTTTTCAATTTGCTTAATTTCATCCATCAGCACTTCATCAACATGAAGTCTGCCCGCAGTATCTATAATAACTATATCAAAACCATTATCTTTAGCGTGGCTTATAGAGTTTTTTGCAATCTTTACAGGGTTGCCCTGTCCTTGTTCAAAAACAGAGGCACCTGCACGTTCTCCCACTATTTTAAGCTGTTCAATAGCAGCCGGACGATAAACATCACACGCTACCAGTAAAGGCCTGTGATTTTGCGATTTAAAATGCTTTGCAAGCTTTGCACAGTGCGTGGTTTTACCCGAGCCTTGCAAGCCACACATTAAAATAACAGTAGGAGGCTTTGCGGCAAACTTTATTTTTTGATTGCTTTCACCCATCAGAGCAATTAGCTCTTGATGAACTATATCAATAACCTGCTGAGCAGGGTTAAGGCTTTGCATAACAGTCTCACCGACTGCCTTTTCACTGACGCTTGAAACAAAATCCTTTACAACCTTATAGCTAACATCAGCCTCAAGTAAAGCTAGCTTTACCTCACGCATCGATGCCTTAACGTCCTTTTCGCTTAACTTTCCACGACTTTTAAGCCCTGAAAATACTTTTGAAAGCTTTTGCGACAACCCTTCAAACGCCAAATACTCACCACCTAGTTATAATAATTTTTTAATGCTTTCAATTGTTATTAAAAGCTGATTTTTATCACTTTGCGAATTAATCTTATTAATTAAGCCTTGTATTCTTTCTTTTTTGGATATTATCTCAAGCTTATTTTCAAAATCAATTAGATTTTTTTCGCTTTTTCTGATACTGTCTAAAACAGCCTGTCTTGTAATATTGCAGTTTTCAGCAATTTCACTTAATGACAAGTCCTCGTCATAATAAAGCGAAAAAATCTCTTGTTGCTTCTTTGTTAAAAGCTTTCCGTATATTTCAAACAAAATAGAAAACTTTAAATTCTTTTCAAGTGTATTCATAAACACCATAGCTTTTATTAATATTGTATACTTAAGTGTAAAGCTTAAAAGCTTTGCACTTGAAATATTATACACGATACCTTGATTTTTGTCAAGCATTAATTAAAATTTTAATAAAAAAACTTGTGCAAAAATTCCTACACAAGTCTTTTAAAAAATAAATTCATTCAAATTAATACGCAGAGCAAATGAAGAGCAAATTCAGCTTATTCAACGCCTACAACTTCATATCCGGCATCTGTAACAGCTTTAGAAAGCACATCGTTATCCACGTCCTTGGAAAGCTTGCACTTAGCAATTTTCTTATCCAAATCCACCTTTGCATCTACTCCTTCAATTGAATTTAACGCTTTTTCAACTCTTGCCGAACAATGTCCACAGCTCATGCCTTCAATTTTAATAATTTTTTTCATAACTTCTTCCTCCGAATCTTCTTTTATTATAATTTCATTATTATTGCTTCCTTTAGAATAATCAGTTCCCTTTGAATAAGCACTGTTTCTAGCGTTAAAAACCTTTGGCTTAAATGTTTTTAATCTTAAAGCATTTAAAACCACGAATACCGAGCTAAAGCTCATTGCCGCTGCTGCAATCATTGGATTAAGCTTTATTTCAAAGGCGTGATATAAAACTCCTGCTGCAACAGGTATTCCAAGTGTGTTATAGAAAAATGCCCAGAATAAATTTTCTTTAATATTAGTAATAACCTTTTTACTTAGCTCAACAGCAGAAACGCTGTCCCTTAAGTCACTTCTGACAAGCACAATATCGGCACTTTCAATAGCTATATCAGTGCCTGCGCCAATAGCTACACCAACATCAGCCCTAGCTAAAGCAGGAGCGTCATTAATACCGTCGCCTATCATAGCAACAATCTTGCCGTCTTCTTGGATTTTTCTTATGTTTTCTTCCTTTTCCTGAGGCATAACGTTAGATATAACCTTATCTATACCAACTGTTCGTTGAATTGCGTTAGCTGTCCTATCATTATCTCCGGTGAGCATTACTGTTTCAATTCCCATTGACTTAAAAGCATCAATTGCTGCTTTGCTAGTTGCCTTAACCGTATCAGCCACTGCTATTATACCTATTATATTATTCTCATCAGCAAAAATCAGAGGCGTTTTTCCTTGGTCTGATAAAGCACTAATTTTTTCTTCATACTCTTTAAAAGCAATTTTATTTTCAGCAAGCAGCTTTGTATTACCTGCGAAATATTGCTTTCCCTCTAAAATAGCTTTTATACCCTGTCCGAAGACAGCCTCAAAGCTATCAATGCCCTTTTCCTTAATGGAATTATTTTTTGCATATTCAACAATAGCTTCAGCCAATGGATGCTCCGACGGTTTTTCCAGCGAATACGCAATTTCCAGTAAGGCTTCACGGCTAATGTTAAAAGGTATTATATCAGTTACTTGTGGTTTTCCTTCAGTAATAGTTCCGGTTTTATCAAGGACAATAGTATCAACTTTGTGTACTATTTCTAATGCCTCGGCAGATTTTATAAGAATACCATTTTCAGCACCCTTTCCTGTTCCTGCCATAATAGCCACAGGTGTGGCAAGACCCAAAGCACATGGACATGAAATCACAAGCACTGAAATTCCTATTGAAAGTGCAAATTCAGGAGTTGCACCGACTATAAGCCAAATTACTGCTGATAAAACAGCAACAGTTATAACAACGGGAACAAAAACACCGCTGATTTTATCGGCAAGCTTAGCAATAGGTGCTTTTGTAGCGTTAGCGTCTTCAACTAGTCTGATGATTTGAGCAATTGTTGTTTCTTCTCCTACTTTTTCAGCCTTGAATAAAAAAGTACCACTTTTATTTATACTAGCAGTAATAACCTTGTCACCCTTGCTTTTTTCGACAGGAATACTTTCGCCTGTAACAGCACTTTGATCCAATGAAGATTTCCCTTCAATAATAACTCCGTCAACCGGAACGCTTTGCCCCGGCTTTACTCGGATAATATCACCGACCACAACCTCACTCACAGGCACTTCAATTTCCACTGCGTTTCTCACAACAATAGCAGTTTTAGGTGCTAGTTCCATCAGCTTTGAAACAGCTTCACTTGTCTTTGCTTTTGCCCTTGCTTCAAGATATTTTCCTAAAGTAATTAAAGTAAGGATAGTTCCTGCCGATTCAAAATATAGGTCCATATGATATTTATGAACCATTTCCATATCATTGTGTCCCAATCCATAGCCCATCATATACAGTGCAAAAACACCATATAAAACAGCAGATAATGAGCCGAGAGCAATAAGGCTATCCATATTAGGAGAGCGTTTTACAAGGGTTTTAAATCCATTTTTAAAATAGCTTTGATTAGCAAAAACAATGGGCAATACCAGAATAAGCTGAGTTAGTCCAAAGGCTATGGCATTTTCTATACCGGATAAAAAGCTTGGCAAAGGCAAGCCTATCATTTCACCCATGGCAATATACATTAATGGCACTAAGAATATAAGCGATATGATAAACCTTTTTCTCATGCCTTGCATGGATTTTTCAGCTTTATTTTCGCGTTTTTGACTGCTTGTGCTTTGATTTGGTAAAGCAGCACCATATCCCGCTCCTTCAACAGCAGAAATCACTTGCTCTTCGGTAGCACCATTTAGCTCAACAGACATTTTACCCGATAAGAGATTGACGCTTACATTTTCAGCACCTTCAACTTTCTTAACAGCTCGTTCAACAGCAGTAGAGCAGGCAGAACAAGTCATGCCCGTAACATCAAAAGTCTTTTTCATGGCTGCCTCCATTCTTATTTATTTGATTTTTATATAAATTATTTAGTTTATATTAGAACATTCTTATATTCGCTGATAGTATACTACTTTTATCTACATTTGTCAAGCACAAATGTTACATAAATAAATTAAGTAAATAGTTGTTTTAATTTACAAATTGTTAATAAATTTTATCAAAGAAAACGTTTTCCTATACATTTATTTTCAATAATTACATATAATTTTCTAAAAATTCAGCGTTTTATACAACAATCTTTGTTCATCTTAAACCAAATTTACTAAAGTAAACACAAAGCCTTGAAATTGATATTAAAATACATTATAATTAAACAAATATTAATTTTCTACAAAACATTAGTATTTATATATTTTTATACATTAAAGCTAAACACTTTAAATACAGTAAAGGACATTGGTGTATAATGGATATTTATTTAGCTAGGCAACCTATTTTGGATTTAGATAATGAAATTTATGGGTATGAATTGCTTTATAGGAGCAATAAAAACGTTAATTCATATACGGGGGTTGATGGTGACGAATCAACTGCCGATGTTATTACCAATGCTTTTTTTGATATGCATATGCGGTCTATGATAGGAAATAAAAAGGCATTTATAAACTTTACCGGAAACTTATTGAAACGTGGCGTTCCAAAAATGCTCCCTCCTGAAACTCTGGTAATCGAAATTTTAGAAAATATAATTATTGATGAAGATGTACTTGATGCCGTTGCTGAATTAAAGGATTTAGGCTACACAATCGCACTTGACGACTTTATGTTCAAGCGTAACTTAAGAGATATTTTTGAGCTTGGAGATATAATAAAAATTGATTTTAGAATGCCTACAAATGAAATTGAAGAAACCTCATATATCTGCAAATACTCTAATAAAATTATGCTTGCCGAAAAGGTGGAAACACTTCAAGAGGTGGAATACGCTAAAAGACTTGGCTGTGTTTATATGCAGGGATATTATTTTGCAAAGCCCGTTTTAATGTCAAGGCGTTCTACCGTTCCACTTTCGGGTACATATATGCAAATTCTACAATTAGTATCGTCGGCTGAACCGGATATAGATGCTATAACTGATGTCATTTCTAGAGATGCAGCTTTGACTCAAAGGCTGCTAAGGCTGATTAACTCGGTATATTTTGGGTTTAATTCAAAAATCGCATCCGTTTCACAGGCTTTAATGCTGCTAGGACTTGAGCATTTAAGAGAATGGATATATTTAATGGGACTGCGTCGAGTATTTGGTACGGAGAGTCTGCAAATTTTAGAAAACGCTTTGTTCAGAGCAACCTTTTGCGAGGGTATTGGAAAGCTAATGAATAAGCCTAAAAGGGATCAAAGAGAGTTGTATTTGATGGGGCTTTTATCAATAATTCCTGAAACAAGTGATAAGACTATCCCTAATATTATGGATGAATTCCCCGTCACTGATAATATCAAAAACGGAATAAAGGGAGTGGGCGTTTATGGTGATATATTCAGACTCACAATTAATTATGAGCTTGGCAAATGGAATTTAGTTGATGAATTTTCATTAGAAAATAAAATAGACAGATCCGATATTTCAAGCCTGTATGTAAAGAGTATACAATCAGCAAAGTCACTTGATTTATATTTTAGTTAGGAGTGATTTGCCTTATTAAATTAATTTTTAGTTAGCAAATTGTTAATAAATTTAGAACTTTGGCAAATAACATATTTGGTACTGATTTTATCTAAAAACAAACCGATATAGATATTGATAACAAATTAACAGGAGATGAAACAATGTCTAAAAAATTCGGTTTTAAAAAGCTAGTAGTAAAAATGCTATTGGTTATAATAGCACCCGTACTAGCAGCATTTTTAATTTTGTCGTCTATTCTCGCTCTTAATGTGGGAGATTTAGTAAGTGATCTGACTAATAATGAAATGCAAGCAATGGCACAAAATGCCCAAAAAGATGTATATGCTTTTTTATTGCAATATGAAACTAAAATCTCACAGCTTGCAAGCAATCCTTTTGTAGTTGATGCTATTTCAAATTCTGATTCAACTAAAAATATAAGCGCTCAACCAAATTCA
Organism: Clostridiales bacterium; assembly: GCA_012518465.1. Lineage (GTDB taxonomy): Bacteria > Bacillota > Clostridia > Oscillospirales > Ruminococcaceae > JAAYSD01. Next base: position 222 of record JAAYSD010000026.1, on the reverse strand, counting down.
GATAATTTGTACTTAACTTTAAATAAAGTTAGAGGAGATGATGACAATCTCCAAAATGTGTATGTGGCAAGCGTTAAGGCTAAAGAAATCATATACTCTGATGGTACTAACAATCCAGCTTATCCATTAGATGAAAGACCATGGTTTATAGAAATGTCCGCAAACAATGCCATTACAATAAGCGAGCCTTATGCTGACATAACTACCGGCGCACAAGTTGTC
>JAAYSD010000025.1 GCA_012518465.1 Clostridiales bacterium | reverse complement strand
TGCGATAGCTATTACAGCAGCAATTGTCGCTATTTACAAATACCTCAAAAAAAGCGAAAATCAAAAAAAATCAGAAAATATTTTTATACTTTCGTTCTTCTTGCTGATAGGATTAATTGGTACAATAACATCTGCACAAGCAGATTTAATTTCGATATCAGAGCTTTCAAAAATCACTGATAGCTTTATTCCATTTATAATTTTCTTTGGATTAATTTATTTATTTAATTTCGATTTTAATTCTAGAAAGATTATTCTATCTATTTTTATTTCTATATATTTAATAAGTGCTTTTTATTTCATTGTTTATCCAATAATAAATATTAATGATTTTTATCCGCAAATAAACCATGGTATAAATTTATTTTTAAATAAAAATAATAATTTATTTACATTGGACAGCTACTCAATTCTTAAAATTATTTCGATTATATTAACGATTTTTATAATTATTTTGGCGGCGTCCTTTTGCGGCAAGAAAAATAAATCAAAATATTTTGCATCAGGCTTTATATTATTATTTATAATTTCATCTGCCTTTTCTGCAAATATATATTTTTCTTCTGCGAATGAAATTTTCAATGAAGAAATAGCTTCAGTAAAAAATGTTTCTTCATCTGTATTTAACGAAAACGGAGCGCCAAAGATTTCGCTTTATGGCTTGACAGATAAGCAGAGTGCTTACTTACAGTTTAAAAACAGAAAAGTCAAGTTCTATAATTATCAGTCTTTAAGCGAAATTCCATCTGAAACATTAGTTGTTATGTCAAAATACGAGCCAACAACTGAGCTTTTAAATGGAAGAGTATTTAAAATAGGAGAGGCAGATGATATATTCATTTACGCCTATGGGGAGCAAGCGATTAATTATGCTATATCTAAAAATATTATTGAGGAGTGGGAATTAAGTGAAAGCGATGATGCTTTAGCTTAATCAAAGGAGTTTATGGAGAATTTTATCATTGGAAATTACAAATTATACGTTTCTGAGGATCACAGATTTGGAACTGACGCTTTTTTACTGTCGTATTTTTCTAAGGTTAAAAAAGATTCGGTAGTATGCGACTTATGTACTGGATGTGGAATTATCCCTATTCTTATTATGAAAAACTTTTCGCCTAGTATAATTTATGCAGTTGATATTCAAAAAGAAGCCATTGAGCTGCTTGAAAAAACTGTTAAAGAAAATGAATTGGAAAATATTATCGCTCCTATTTGTGCTGATTTAAAGACTGTATCACAAATACCTAGTGGCAGCGTTGACTTTGTTACTGTAAATCCACCGTATATGATTAACGGCTCGGGGCATGAAAAGCTTTCAAAGGCTCAAGCAATTGCTCGCCATGAAATCATGTGCAATGTTGATGATATTTGCAAAACAGCCTCCCGTTTGTTAACCTATGGAGGGTATTTAAAAATGTGTCAACGCCCTGATAGAATTGCTGATGTTATCTCGTCTATGAGAAATCATGGTATAGAGCCAAAAAGCATCACTCTTGTACATAATAATCCTAATGAAAAACCATGGCTTTTACTAATCAGCGGTAAAAAGGGTGGAAAATCAGGAGTACAAATTGAAAAACCTATGATTTTAAGAAAAGATGATAAGCAATACACAGAGGAATTTACAAAAATATATGAGTAAATTATTTTTAGTTGGAACTCCAATAGGAAATCTTGACGATATAAGCCAAAGAGCTTTAACCACCTTATCCGAGGTTGACTTTATCATAGCAGAAGATACTCGTGTTTCATCTAAGCTGCTTGCTCATTTTGACATAAAAAAGCCTTTGGTTAGCTCTCATAAATATTCCGAAAGCAGGAAATCGGATAGTATAATAAATAGAATATTATCGGGTGAAACTGCTGCACTTATTACCGATGCTGGTATGCCGTGCATTTCAGACCCTGGGGAAATTATGGCTAGAAAATGCATTGATGCAGGGATTGAGGTTGTTGCTATACCCGGTCCTGTTGCTGCAATTACAGCCTTAGCTATATCGGGCTTACCAACAGATAAATTTATTTTTGAAGGTTTTTTACCTCAAAATAAATCTCAAAGGCGAAAAAGGCTGCAAGAATTAGCTGAATTAAATTGCACAATCATTTTTTACGAATCGCCTCATAGATTTTTGGAATGTATAGCTGATTTAAAGGATATAATGGGTAACAGACAAGCGAGCGTAAGCCGTGAGCTAACAAAGCTCTATGAGCAAACTATACGTGGAAATTTAGAATATATATGCTCTTATTTTACAGAAAATCCGCCAAAGGGAGAAATAGTAATAACCTTAGATGGCGCTAAGCCAAATGAAGAACAAGCAGATATTAAAGAATTGGCAAAAAATGCTTTAAAGCTATCACAAACAGGTATGAAATTATCCGAGGCTTGTAAAATCAGCAGCAAAAACACCAGCTTTTCAAAATCAGATGTATATAATTATTTAATTAAACATATGGAGGAGAATCATGAACAATAAGCTAAAACTTATAATCGCAATTTCAGGTGGACTAGTAGTACTAACTGCTGCTGTAATATTTATTTTCGCAAAACTTTCCTCTTATCTAATTAGAGATAAATGGAAAGATTATGATGAATGTGGCTTTTAAACTCACAAAAAAGTAGCATAGGAAAAACCTATGCTACTTTTTTTATTCACTTTCACACTTTGCACTAGCTTTTACTTCTTCCTCTAAATTAGATGGTAGCTGCTCATACCTTGAAAATTCTGATGTAAAGCTGCCCATACCTGCTGTAATTTGCCTAATTACCAGAGCAAAGTCAGTGGCTTCTCTAACAGGAATATCCGCAACTATTTCAGTCATGCCCTCCTCTTCTTCTGAAGGGCTCATTCCAAGCACACTGCCACGACGCTTATTAATAAGTCCAATTATATCACCTGTATTTTTATCTTCAACAAGAATTTTATAGGTATTAATTGGTTCTAAAATACATGGGTTTCCTTGTTTCATTCCTTCTTTAAAAGCTAATGCTGCTGCAAGCTTAAATGCCATTTCCGAGCTATCAACCGCATGGTAAGAGCCATCAAACAGCGTAGCCTTAAGCCTTACAACTGGGTATCCAAGTATAACACCCTTCATAACACTTTCCTGAAGCCCTTTTTCCACTGCTGGAAAATAATTTTTAGGAACAGAGCCGCCAAAAACACGCTCTTCAAAAATCAATTCATCACTGTCATGAGGCTCAAACTCTATTTTAACATGACCATATTGACCATGGCCACCAGATTGTTTTTTATGCTTGCCTTCAACAGATACCTTCTTACGAATTGCCTCTCTATAAGCAATAATAGGCTCTGATAATTCAACCTCAACACCAAACTTTGTTTTCAGCTTAGATAAAGCTACATCAAGATGCTGTTCGCCCAGACCGCCGATAATCTGCTCCCTTGTTTCCGCATTATGAGTATAGGAAAGTGTCTTATCCTCTTCAAGCAGACGCTGTATTCCTGATGAAATCTTACTTTCATCGCCTTTCCCCTTTGCCCTTACAGCCATGAAATAACATGGTACAGGGAATTTTATAGGTGAAAATGCCACTACTTCTTTTGCATCACAAAGTGTATCGGAAGTATTTGCATTAAGCTTGGTCAAGGCTATAATATCCCCTGCTTTGGCTTCAGAAATCTCTTCCTGCTTTTTACCCTTTAGTGTAAGTAGCTTTCCAAATCTTTCAATTTCATTTGTGCTTGCATTTACAGGTTCAGTCTTTGAATTTATACTACCTTGAACAATTTTCACAAAGCTCATTTTACCAATAAACGGGTCTGCAATCGTCTTAAATACATATGCTTTTAAAGCCTTGTCCTCTTCGTATTGATAAATCCTTTCGCCATCTTTAAAGGGTCTTTCAGCTGGAGAAGGCAACATATTAATAATAATTTCAAGCAAGCTGTCAACACTCGCCAAAGTATCATTAGAACAGCAAACCAGAGGTGAAATGCTTCCGTTTGCCACACCGGTATGAAGCCCCTTAACAAGCTCCTCCTGAGTGAACTCCTCCCCTTCAAAAAACTTTTCCATAAGCTCTTCATCTGTTTCAGCGACAGCCTCAGCCATAGCAGCACGTAAGCCAGCGATTCTATTTTCAGAGGCAGGCATTTCAACCTCAGTAGGATTACCCTTTTCATCGTATGTATATGCCTTTAATTCAATTAAATTAATATAGCTTTCTACCGTACCATATTTATCAAAAGGCACGATTACTGGACAAACACTTGGGCCAAACTGCGTTTTAAGCTGAGTAAGAACATTATAAAAATCAGAATGTTCCTCCTCCATTTTTGTGACAACAAACATTGTTGCCTTATTATTCTTTATAGCCTCACGATAAGCTTTTATAGTGCCAACTTCAACGCCGTCCTTTGCAGGAACAGTAATAAGCACAGTTTCAGCAGCCTTTATTCCCTCAAAAAATCCACCTATAAAATCAAATTGGCCAGGAGTATCAATAATATTTATCTTTACATCCTTATAAACAGTAGATGCAAGAGCCGTATTAAGACTAATTTTCCTTTTTACTTCTTCGGGATCATAATCCATAACTGTATTTCCATCAGTTGTCTTTCCCATACGGTCAGTGGCACCGCTCTTAAACAACAAAGCCTCTGCCAATGCGGTTTTTCCGCTCGATCCATGCCCTGCTAGGGCAATATTTCTTATATTTTTACAAGAATAGCTTTTCATATAATCCCCCTGTATTATTAATCAGTTTATAAAAACCGTCATATAAAATTATACTATAAGCAGGTTTATTTTTCAAGAGCATTTTAAGCGTTTTTAAATAATTGATGTATAATTTTTATAATTATTTTTGGTTATTATGCATAAAAATATATATTTAGACATGATGTTGTTGTATTTGACAAAGTATATTTTCACAATTATTTTTGACAATGTAATTAATCTGTTATTATTTTATCTATATTGAAACTTTATTGAAACGGAATTGAAATTGACAATTGGTGAGATATACATTATACTAAAAATATGTTATTTATGTAAAATAGAATGTCGAAGAATATAAGAGTGGAGGGACGATTTGCCTATCATCAATCAAACTAATAAAAAAGAATTAGAGAAATTTGAAAACTTTTTATCAAATGCAAGATATACAAGCTTAACGCAAAGCCCTTTGTGGACGGAAATAAAAAGTAATTAGTTTAAGGAATATGTTTATATTGAAAAAAACAGTGAAATAGTAATGGCAGCAACTGTTCTTTTCAGAAAAATTCCGATTATTAATTCATATTATGCTTTTGTATCAGATGGCCCTGCAATGAATGAGTTTAAAATTGAATGGTTTACGAGCTGGTTGACGAAATAATGCTTCTACATAAAAAATATAATTTTTTTGTTTTAAAATTCAATCCTTTAATTAAATATGAAGAAAATCTTGCAAAAATCATTACTGAGCATGGCTACAAGCTTATATCTCGTGAAACTGATAATCATGACACAATTCGCTCACGGTATAATTTTGTTATGAATCTCAAAAATGAGACTGAGGATTCTATCTTTGACAGCTTTGCCTCTAAGACAAGATATAATATTAGGCTTGCTAAAAGGAAGGGTGTGGAAATTCACTATTCAAGAAGCGAAGAAGATTTACAGGCATTTTATAAAATATATATCGACACTACAACAAGGCATAAAATAGGTAGTAGGAGCTATTCTTATTTCAAGAAAATGCTAAATACCTTTCCTGCAAATGATATACGGATATATATAGCTACATATATGGACGAGCCGATTAGCGGAGCTGTTACTATACATTATGGCGGCATAATGACATATCTATATGGCGCAAGCAGCAACGAGTACAGAAATACTATGCCAAACTATATTATGCAATGGGAAATGATAAAGTGGGCAATAGAAAAGAAATGCCATAGCTATAATATGGCGGGAGTATATACCTTAGATAATTCCGATGGACTATATCGATTTAAATCCGGATTTTGCAGAAAAGACGGCGTTTTAGAATATATTGGTGAAATTGATGTAATTACAAATAAGCTTTTATACAATATTATTCGTGTGTCGATACCTAAGGTAAAAAAATCACATATACTGAAATTTGAAAAAATAAATAATTTAAATAATAAATATTTATACAAAAACGAAGGTGAAATTTTGCCATTAAAATAATTTGTTTTTGTAAGCCAAACATTAATTTAATATTAAATTCCCCCTATTTCTTTATGAAACAGGGGGATTAAATTTTTATTATTATCATTAATATTTCTTAGAAAATGTTTTTTAGTTTTGCTAAAATAATTATTAATAATTAATTATTCCAAATATATATTATAAACCAAAGCAATTATGATAATTTACTTTTTATGTCTTATGATTTTTTGATGAAATTTGTAAAATAATATTGGCTTTTTTAATGATTTGTGTTATAATAAATATTGTATATAATGAATAGGAGAATATATGGAAAATATCCCAGAAGAAAAAATAATTAGTGGCAAAAATTCAGTGCTAGAGCTTTTGCTCTCCGGAAAAGAAATTGATACTCTTTTTATTTCATCTGTTGATGAAAATAAAAAGATTTTTGCCCTTGCCAAAAAGAATAAAATTTTAATTAAAGAAGTTTCACGTGAAAAGCTAAATTCACTTGCAGGAGAAAAAAATCAAGGTGTTGTTGCTATTATTTCACCTTTTAAGTACTGCAGTGTTGATGATATTTTAAAAAATGCTGAGCAAAAATCACATCAGCCTTTTATAATTATAGCAGATTGCATCGAAGACCCTCATAACCTTGGTGCTATTATTAGAACTGCCGAGGCGGGTGGTGCAGATGGTGTGATTATCCCTAAAAGGAGAAGTGCGGCATTAAATGCCACTGTATATAAAACTTCAGCCGGTGCTGTTAGCTGGATGAAGGTAGCGAGAGTAACAAATTTAAATGAAACTATAAAATATTTAAAGAGTAAAAACATATGGGTATATGGAGCTGAGGCTGATGGCGACAGCGTTTATCATACTAACTTATCAGGTGCAGTCGCTTTAGTGATTGGTAGTGAGGGAAAGGGATTAAGTCCACTTGTAAGAAAAAATTGTGATAAAATTTTATCCTTGCCCATGCTGGGAAATATTAATTCCTTAAACGCTTCTGTCAGTGCAGGTATTCTAATATATGAGGTTGTTAAAAGCAGAATGACTAAATAGGAGGACTAAAATGTCGGATAATAAATTTTCAATTGATGATATTTTGTCAGAATATTCAAAAAGCAGAAATAAAGCAGCAGATAATAATGAAAAAAACGAACTGAAAGACATTAGTATCACAGGCATTATAGATGAGGATGAAATACAGAAATCACTTGATAATTCTCAAAGTAAAAAAAAGGGTATAAGAGCCAGACAACGTCAAAAAACAGAAGAAATGACAATTGAAAACTTTATGGGTATAAAGTTATCTAAAAATAAGTCTGAAAATAAATCCCTTGAAAAAATAGATATATTCCAAGGAAATGAAAATGATATTACCCCACAGCAAAAGCGACAGGTTGAAAAAATTAAAAAAATTGAAGCTATTAACAAAGCCTTAAAACGTAAAATATCTGACGATACTTTATCAGAAGATGAATTTATCTCTGAGGTTAATCCTATTGAAAAGCGTAAAGAAAAAAGCGAGTTGGATTTTTCTCTTCCTCCAAAAGAGAAAACTATAAATGTAGATGATATTTTAACAGATAATGACGATGGAACAAAGAAAAAAGAAATAAATAATTTTAATGATGAAAATCCACTTTTTATAAAAAATAATTTTAGGCAAAAAGAGGACTTTTCCGAACAAAAATTAATAGACACTCTAAATCAAAGACTTGTAAATCCATCTTTAGTAAAGAAAAGTGCTACAATTTCCATTCCCGATGAAAATGGCGTAGACTTACCACCAAAAGCACTTAATATCGATTATGAAAAACAAATCTTAAACGACACAAGCACAATACAGCTTCTTCAAACTGAAGAAAAGCTAATGCAAGCTAAAACACTAGAAGAAAATAAAAAGAAAAAAATAAGAGATTTTGTGCTTGAAAATGGTGAAGATGATATCGAGCAGGACGTAGACTCGGAAGAATTGCATGAGCTTTCAGATGATGATTCCGATGTAATTTTATCCCGTTTAATTTACGCTAAAAAAGGGTTAACAATAAGAGCAGTTGTTATGTTCTTATTATCTGCATGTGCTATTTTAATCAGTATATTAAATGATTTTAAAGTAGAAATGCCTTTTGAATTTATGAGTAAGCTGGAAAACTCTGAAGGATATTTGTATATGTTTTTAGGGTTTGCTCTAGCAAGCTATATGGTTTGCAGCACGTCAATAAATAATGGAATAGTAAAACTTTTTACCTTAAAGGGTGATTCAGACAGCATTGCTGCCTTAAGCTTTGCAGTATCCACTATTGGTATTATTATCCAGATTATGAATAAGGATTATCTAAGCGGCGGGATGACTCATATTTATATATCAGTATCGTTGCTTGCACTGTTTTTTAATACAATCGGAAAGCTATTAATGATAAAAACAGCACTTAAAAACTTTCAGTTTGTAGCGGGAGATACTCATAAGTATTTTATTGAGGCTGTTAATGATGAAGATGCTGATGATATTGCAAAGGGCAGTGTTGTTGGCGTACCGCATTTAGCAGTAATGCGTAAAACTGAATATTTGTGCGACTTTTTACAATCCTCATATTGCTATGACAGAGCGGACAAGCTGTCAAGGGTTATTTCTCCTGCTGTTTTAATAATAGGCCTTTTGACAGGCGTGCTTGCCTTACTCAGTAATGTTCCTCCAACGCTTATGAGTGATAAGCTGTACTGGGCATCTACTGTTGCTAATGCTTTTGTGGTTTGTGCCACACCTTTTTCAATGGTTATGTTAATATCACTTCCTTTATATAATATTTCGAAAACCATACCAAAATCAAATGCCGCCATCCTAGGATATAACTGTATTGAAGAATATTCTCATATCAATAGCATTGCTGTTGACGCAGCTACAATATTCCCATCGGGCAGTGTTGTTTTTAAAAACTTAAAGCGTTGCCAAAAGAAAAAATCAAGTACGTATGTTGAGGTTGATGAAGCTATTTTAGTTGCTGCAAGCCTAGCTATTAGAGCGAAAAGCGTTTTATCTCCTATGTTTTATGATATGATAGGCGGTAAAAATGAATTGTTGCACAAGATAAGCGGAATAGTGATTGAAGAAGGCGGCGGAATAATGGGCTGGCTTGGAAACAAGCGTATTATGCTAGGAAACAGAAATCAGATGAAGCACCATCAAATCAGCCTTCCTTCAGTTGAAAAGGAAAAACAGTACAGCAAAGGAAATGAAACAATTTATCTTGCTATATCAGGTGAAGCTGTTACGATGTTTTTTGTTGAGTTTATAGCAAATCCTGAGATAAAGAGATATGTTCAAATAATGGAAATCCGTGATATGGGTCTTGTAATACGTGCTATGGATAGCTTTATCACAAGTGAATATATTGCTGAGCTTTTTGAGGTCGAACCTTCTATGATTAGGATTTTACCAAAATCAATAAATGATAAATTTGACAATTGCACGGCATATTCTTCAAAAGGACGTGCGGCTCTTTCATGTAACGGTACATTTACAGCCTTCGCACAAGCTATTTTAGGGGTAAAGACCGTTGAAAAAAATATAAACTATGGTACAATTATGCTGCTGGCTTCAACTGTATTGGGTGCGTTGTTGGTGATGATTTTCGGGTTATTTATTCGCTATGATTTATTAACAGTGACAAACATTTTATTGTTTAATATAATCACCACTGCGCTAGTTATTACCAGTCAACATATTGATAGAACAAAATAAGAAGGTAGAAAAATGCTAACATTGGATAAGATTTACCATGCCGCCTTTGTTTTAAGGGAAATAATCCGACCAACGGATATTATTGAAGCACCGGGTATTTCAGAAAAGGGAAAAATATTTTTAAAAACTGAAAACTTACAAATTACAGGTTCTTTTAAGGTAAGAGGTTCTTATTACAAAATTTCAAGATTAAGTGATGAAGAAAAAGCAAAGGGTGTAATAGCCTGCTCAGCGGGAAATCATGCACAAGGAGTAGCACTAGCTGCCACAAAAAGTAATATCCCATCACTTATTTGTTTACCCGATGGTGCGCCTATTTCAAAGGTTGAAGCAACGAAAGCATATGGTGCTAAAGTAAAGCTTGTTCCAGGTGTTTATGATGATGCTTATAAAGAGGCATTAAGGCTAAAGGAGGAGCATGGATATGCCTTTATCCATCCCTTTGATGATGAGGATGTCATAGCTGGACAAGGTACGATAGGACTAGAGCTTTTAGAACAGTTACCCGAGGTTGATGCTGTTGTAATACCGATTGGCGGAGGAGGTTTAGCATCAGGTGTTGCTTATGCCTTAAAAGCTTTAAAGCCCGAAATCAAGGTCTATGGTGTACAAGCAAGTGGAGCTGCTTGTATGCTTAAATCTTTTCACAATAAAAAGATTGAGTGTCTTGATTGTGTTAATACTATTGCTGATGGGATAGCTGTAAAAGAGCCTGGAAAGCTGACTTATGAGCTTTGTGGCAAATATCTAGATGATATTGTATCTGTCACTGATGAAGAAATATCAACTGCTATTCTTAAATTAATTGAATCAAGAAAGCTTATTACAGAAGGTGCAGGTGCTGCTTCAGTAGCGGCAGTAATGTTTGACAAGCTGCCAATAGAAGGCAAAAATGTTGTATGTATTTTAAGCGGTGGTAACATTGATGTTACGATTCTTTCCAGAGTGATTAAACGAGGGCTGCTTAAAACAGGGCGAACACATTCACTTATTATTGAGCTTACGGATAAGCCTGGACAGCTTAAGGCTGTATCCACGATAATTGCTGATTTAGGGGCAAATGTTACTTCTGTTAGACATGATAAGGTTGGAGAGCATCTTGATATTAATGGTTGCTATTTAAAAATAGGCATGGAAACAAGAGATTTTGCACATATTGAGCAGATTGAAAACGCTTTGCGAAAAAACGGTTATAATTTAATATAAAGGGGAATAAGAATGGATAAGATTTTTACAAATGACGCACCTCAAGCTATCGGTCCGTATTCACAGGCTATAAAAATTGACAAGCTTGTTTTTACCTCGGGACAAATACCTATCAATCCTGAAACAGGTGAAATTAAAGGCGATAATATTGCTGAACAAACTGAGCAGGTAATGAAAAATTTAGGTGCTGTTTTAAAAGCTGCAGGAACTAATTATAAAAATGCGATAAAAACAACTTGTTTTTTAGCTGATATGAGCGATTTTACAAGCTTTAATGAAGTATATGGGAAATATTTCACCGAAAAGCCAGCACGTTCATGCGTGGCTGTGAAAACCTTGCCTAAAAATGTATTAGTAGAGGTTGAAGTGATTGCTGCTATCGTGTGATTTATTTTAAAAAACGAAGGTTTTGTGATTGTTTGATTTATTACTTTTCCTAAAAGTAACAAAACGATGATTTATTTTAAAGGATTTGTGCTTGTTTTATTTTTACTTCTCCAAAAAGCACAAAGTAACATCTCGCCGTGTGGCGATTGTCTGAGTTTTTTCGCCACTTTATCATAGCGAATGAGATCAAACGCTCTGCGTTTGTGCTTTTCTAAAGACTCCACAACTCCCTTTGTACTTTTTTAGCGAAAAAAGGCTGAATTGAAACGATAATTGTCCAAAAATAAAAAAGTGTTCCATTATTCGGAATAACCTGATATAATGCTTTTGAACAGAAAACAAATCAGGAGATTCACAAAATTATGGAACAATTTAATTATACCACAAAAAAGAAAAAATACAAGCACATTTTGCGAGATGACAGATAT
>JAAYSD010000024.1 GCA_012518465.1 Clostridiales bacterium | reverse complement strand
CAAGTGCAACTTCTAGCGTTTTGGGGAAATGAAGTTTCTAAAAAACCGATTTAATTTTATAATACTTTGTATTCAGTCTGAAAAGGGAAGTATTTATCTTTTCAGATGTTTGCATATATTTGATGAGGAGTTTTTGACATGGTGATTTCAGAAAATCAAAAAGCAAAGAGTGAGCAAAAGCTATCGCCAATGCTTTTACAATACAAGCAGATAAAGGAGCAGTATAAAGATTATATATTGTTTTTTAGGCTTGGGGATTTTTATGAAATGTTTTTTGAAGATGCAATGCTTGTTTCGAGAGAGCTGGAGTTAACATTGACAGCAAGAGCAGGCACACCGATGTGTGGTGTTCCTCATCATAGCAGTGAAGGGTATATAAAAAAGCTTATTGAAAAGGGCTATAAGGTAGCAGTATGCGAGCAGACTACGGACCCTGCTTTAAGCAAGGGATTAGTAGAGCGTGAGGTAGTAAGGCTGGTAACAGCTGGAACAGTTATTGAGGCATCGATGCTAGATGAAGGAAAGAATAATTACATAGCTTGCATATATGCTGAAAAAAACCATGTAGGAATGGCGTTTTCAGATGTTTCAACGGGGGAAATCCATGTAGTGGAAAAATCCGGCAGAAAGCTGCAAAATCAAATTATCTCCGAGCTGTCAAGGTATAATCCAGCTGAAATTTTGTTTAATTCAAGCTTTTTAGATTTTTTAGATGTTCATCACTATATAAAAAATCGTCTTGTAAAAGCAGTAGGTGAATTGATTGATGACGATTATTTCATTGAAGATAATGAGCTTTTAAAAGAACAGTTTACAAATGAAAATGCCTTAGAAAAGCTTTGTGATGGTGATATGAAAAAATCATTATGTGCTTTGATGAGATATTTTGGGAATATGAGAAAATCCCGTGTAAGACGTTTTGTAAAGCTTAATATTCATGAAAATGATGAACTGATGGATATTAATATTTCTGCTAGGAAAAGCCTTGAGCTTACGGAAACCATGCGTTCCTCCGAAAAAAAGGGAAGCCTTTTATGGGTACTTGATAAAACCTCTACTTCCATGGGAAAAAGGCTGCTCAAATCATGGGTTGAGCAACCACTGATTAGCCCCACTGCTATTATAAAAAGGCTTGATGCTGTGGATTCGCTTATTAAAAATCCTGTTGTTTTATTTGATATATGCGAGTCTTTGGCAGGGATTTATGACCTTGAAAGGCTTATAACAAGGATTGTTTTTAAATCTGCCACGCCAAGAGATATTGTAGCCTTGGGAAAGGCTTGTCAAAAGCTACCCACTTTAAAAAATCATCTTAAAAAGCTAAAGACAGGATATATTAATTCATTAGATAATGATATTTGTGAGCTTTCTGATATATTTTCTCTTGTCGATAATGCAATAATAGACGAGCCACCTATTTCCCTTAAGGACGGCGGAGTAATAAAAGATGGATTTAACGAAAATTTAGACAAACTACGAAATATAACTAAAAATTCTAAGGATATTTTAGCTAAACTGGAGCAACAAGAGAGGGATAGCACAGGCATAAAAAACCTTAAGGTTGGCTATAATCGTGTTTTCGGCTATTATATTGAAGTTTCTAAATCTAATACTGGGAACGTTCCTGCAAATTATATTAGAAAACAAACGCTTACAAATGGCGAGAGATACATAACTGAGGAATTAAAAGCTATTGAAAATGACATACTATCAGCAAATGATAAAATTATCGCTCTTGAAGAGGAAATTTTTACAGAAGTAAGAAAGTTTATCTCTGCAAAGCTTGAGCAAATTCAACAAACTGCCTTTGCAGTAGCACAAATTGATGTGCTTTGTTCATTTGCGAGTGTTTCAATTGATAATAACTATGTAAAGCCGGAAATTACTCTTGAAAGTGTAATTGATATAAAGGATGGAAGACATCCAGTTATTGAAAAAATGCTTACTGAAAAGCCCTTTACCCCTAATGATTCATATCTTGATAATAATCAGAATAGACTTTTAATTATAACAGGACCTAATATGTCTGGAAAATCTACTTTTATGCGACAAACTGCTTTGATTGTATTGATGGCGCAGATGGGCTGCTTTGTTCCTGCTAAAAAAGCTAGAATCGGCGTATGTGACAAGATTTTTACAAGAGTTGGTGCGTCTGATGACTTATCTTCGGGATTGTCAACCTTTATGGTGGAGATGAATGAGGTGGCTGAAATATTATCAAATGCTACTTCAAAAAGTCTTGTTATTCTTGATGAAATTGGCAGAGGAACTTCAACCTTTGATGGTATTTCAATAGCAAGAGCAGTGGCTGAGCATATTACTAAAATAGGCTGTAAGACGCTGTTTGCTACGCATTATCATGAGCTTATTTCAATGGAAAAGGAATACGAGGGAATAAGAAATTTCAGCGTGAGCGTATCTAAAAAGGGTGATGGAATAAGGTTTTTGCATAAAATAGTAGAAGGCGGAGTTGATGACAGCTATGGAATTGAGGTTGCAAAGCTTGCTGGTTTACCTAAAAAGGTGATTGATAAGGCAAAATCAGAGCTTTCAAAGCTGGAGGTAAATAGTCTTAAAAATCTTAATAAAACTATTGAAATGAACAAAGAAAAGGAACAATTTGATTTTTCGGCATTGGCAGAAGAAAATGTAATCAATAAAATAAAGAATATAGAGCTTGATGATATAACAGCTGAAAAGTCAATGGAATTTTTAAAAGAGATAAAAGAAATGCTTATATAAGCTTATTGGAAAATGTGGAGGCGGTTTGATGGATATGTTATCAGCCATTGATGCTAGACATTCTTGTAGGACATATTTTAAAAGCCATATAAAACAAGATTATATAGATGAACTTGTCGAGCTAATAGATAAATTTAATAAAGAAACGGGACTTAATATTCAGTTTATTTTAAATGACAGCGACCCTTTTGGCGGACTTAAAAGCTATGGTATTTTCAAAGGAGTGAATAACTATATAGCTTTTGTAGGCAAGGACACTGATATAATGCGTGAAAAAGCAGGCTATTATGGAGAGGCTTTGGTGTTAAAGGCTGTTCAGATGGGACTAGGCACCTGCTGGGTTTCGGGTACTTATTCACCTAAAAAGTCAAAGATAGAAGTAGAAAAGGGTGAGAAGCTGTTCTGCGTGGTAACCATTGGAAATGGAAAAGAATCTACCACTGCGATGTGCAAATTGAATAAAGTTTTTTTGCCCAAAAAGAAAAGCATAGAAAAGCTATATGAATTTTCACAGACTCCTCCGGCATGGTTTTTAAGTGGAGTGGAAGCGGCGAGCAAAGCACCTTCTTCTATGAATAAAATGCCAACTAGGTTTATTTATTCTAGGGGTGAGGTTAGTGCGTATGTTCAGGATTATTCATTAAATGCAATTGATTTAGGTATAGCTAAGCTTCATTTTGAAATAGGTGCAGGGCAAGGTAAATGGCAGTTTGGCAACTATGGCAAGCTAGAAAATCAAGATTAGGAAAGCAGGGAATTTATGCCTAAGATAAACGTGCTTGATAAAAATGTTGCGGAATTGATAGCAGCAGGCGAGGTTATAGAAAGGCCTGCCTCTGTAATTAAAGAGCTTGTAGAAAATTCTCTTGATGCAGGGGCGAAAAATATCACTGTCGAAATCAAGCGTGGTGGTATTTCTTATATTAGAATTGCTGATAATGGCTGTGGAATGGCAAAGGGAGATGTTCCATTAGCTTTTTTGCGACATGCCACAAGCAAGGTTTATTCTCATGAAGATTTAGAAAACATTCAAACCTTGGGTTTCCGTGGGGAGGCATTAGCAAGCGTTTGTGCAATGGCTAAGGTTGAGCTTAGGACAAAGCGAGCTGAGGATGAAAACGGCACTCTTTATATAATTAATGGAAGCGAAGAGCAAGCTTATGAGGAATGTGGATGTCCTGAAGGAACAACGATTATTATTAGAGATTTGTTTTTTAATACTCCGGCAAGGTTGAAGTTTTTAAAAAGAGATGTGACAGAGGCGAATAATGCAGAAAATACAGTTTCTAAATTAGCTTTGTCAAATCCTTTTGTTTCCTTTAAATTTATTCGTGACGGAAGGCAGGTATTTTCAACAGTGGGAAATGGTGATAGCTTTTCTGCTGTTTATGGTGTTCTTGGAAAGCAGTTTGCCTCATCTTTAATTCAGTGTGAATATGTACATAACAACATTGGTATAACGGGTTTTATTTCCTCCCCTTTATTTGGAAGAGGAAGTAGAAATATGCAGAGTTTTTTTGTGAACGGAAGATACTTTCGTTCTCCTCTTTGTGTTGCTGCATTAGAGGAAGGATTTAAAAATAGTCTTATGGTGGGAAAATTCCCTGCCTGCGTATTGAATATTAATCTCTTGCCTGCGAAGGTTGATGTTAATGTTCATCCTGCAAAAACAGAGGTGAGATTTTCTGATGAAAAAAGTGTATTTAATGCAATTTACTTTGCTGTAAAAAACGCTTTGCTTAACTATGAAAATGCAAGGGAAATTCCTGTTGATGATGAAAAGGTTAAGGCAGCACCATTGTTTTCGCCTCAGACTGAGCAAAAGGAAGTCACAAGCAACGGTTTTTCAATTAAGCCTTTTTATGCTGAAAATCAAGAGAATCAAAGAAAAGAGGCTATTTTAAACTCCCGCTATGACCCGTATAAAAGACAGGAGCAGGTTTTTAAGGATGAGGATGCTCATCAAGAGCAGCTTGAATCCGATAAAGAACAAACAGTAGAGCCTGAGCTAGCAGAATTTAAATACATTGATAAAAGTTCTTTTACAAAGGTGCAAGCTGATGAAAAAACTGATTTTCAAGCTGATGCCAAGCCTAAAAAGCCCCCCTTGAGAGTAATTGGCGAGCTTTTTCATACATATATATTATGTGAGGCAGGGGAAAACTTAATTCTAATGGACAAGCATGCGGCACATGAGCGTATTAACTTTGAGAAGATTAAACGCATTGCTCAGCAGGAGGCTTTAACAGCACAATATATTGCTTTTCCCGAGCGAGTAAAAATAGATGCTGATGAATATAATTCTTTACTTGAAAATAAAAGCTTTTTACTTTCATGTGGAATTGATGTGCAGTTTTTGGAGAATAACGAGGTAGAGCTAATGTCACTTCCTAGTATGCTTGATATGGCTGATGGCGAGGAGGTTTTGTTAAAGCTTGCAGGTGTTATTTCTAAAAGCAATTATAATGCTGTGGGTGCTTTGCTTGGCGATTTACTTCATTCTATGTCATGTAAGGCTTCAGTCAGAGCAAATGACAGCAATAGGATAGAAGAGCTTGAATATTTGGCGAAAGCAGTGTATAATGATGAGAATATAAGGTTTTGTCCTCATGGCAGACCGATAATGACTATTATTTCAAAAACACAATTAGAAAAATATTTTGGTCGAATACAATCATAATTTGTAAAAAATAAACCGAATTATACAAAGAGTAGAGTTTTATGTCGAAAAAATTACAAGATAAAGTAAATTTAATAGTGATTTGCGGCCCAACAGCCTCAGGTAAAACGGAGCTTTCTTTAAGGCTTGCTGAAATATTTGACGGGGAAATTATCGGTGCTGATTCCATGCAGATTTATAGGGGAATGGATATTGTGACTGCTATGCCTACAAAACCTGAGAGAGAACGAGTGAGACACCGACTTATTGATTTTTTAGAGCCGAGTGAAAGCTTTTCTGTGGCAGATTATGTAAAACTAGCAAAAGAAGCTATCAGTGAGGTTGTAAGTAATGGTAAAATGCCTATCCTATGTGGAGGCACGGGGCTTTATATAAATTCATTGATTGATGGCATTTCTTTAGATGAAACAAGGGAAAACCAGCAGTTTCGTGAGAAAATGCTTCTGCTTGCAAAAGAGTATGGAAATGAGTTTTTGCATAAAAAGCTTGAAAAGGTAGACCCTAAAAGAGCAAAGGAGCTGCATCCTAATAACGTAAAGAGGGTTATTAGAGCCTTGGAGATATATGAATTTTCGGGTCGAAGTATGACGGAAAGTAATATTCTTAGTAGAAATACACCGAGTATATACAATTCTTGTATAATAGGGTTGGATTTTGAAAACAGACAAGACCTATATGACCGAATCAATAAGCGTGTTGACATTATGTTTGAGCAAGGGCTTTTACAGGAGGCAAAGAAATTTTTTGCTATGAACAATACCACTACAAGCGCTCAGGCAATAGGCTATAAGGAGCTTTTTCCGTATATTAAAGGAGAACAACCCTTAGAAGAATGTGTGGAGAAATTAAAGCAGAGGACTAGAAATTATGCTAAAAGACAGCTTACTTGGTTTAGGCGTGATGAGAGGGTTAATTGGTATAAAATAAAGAAAAATGAGCCTTTTCAAAATATTGTGAATTTTTCTGAAAAAACAATAGCTTTTTATTTCAAAACATGATATAATAATTTTTAGAGATTTTTTTAAATCTATTTTTAATGGGTTTATTATGACGTTGCCTATCGATGGGCAATTATATCACGAAAATGCTGTTTTCATGATATAATAACAACAATAATAAGGCATAAGCCTTATTGCATAATTATTTTATTTAAATTCATTTCATTTAGTGCCGTAAACACGGCTATGCGTAGGAGGAAAAAATGAGCAAAGAAATCGTACTTCAGGATGTATTTTTAAATCAAGCGAGGAAGGAAAGAATGCTAGTAACAGTGTATATTACTAATGGGTTCCAGTATAAGGGAATTGTTAAAGGCTTTGATAGCTATACTGTTATTTTAGAATCTGACGGAAAACAAAATTTGATTTACAAGCATGCTATTTCGACAATTACACCATTAAAGCCTATCTCAATACTTGATGCATATGAAAAGTCGGAGCTTGAATAAATATAAGGATTTTTCTTTATGAAATCGAGGATTGTAAAAGTTGTTGGCTATATTATGGCGATATTTTTAATAGTCATGATAATTAGCCAGATTGTTATTAAATTTAATGTTTCTTATAAAGAGGAAACAGCACTGCCTTATAGCACTTCACGAACTGTTGCATTTCAAGCCGTTTTTATCAGAAATGAGCAGGTTATCGACAAAAATATGTCGGGGGTGCTTAGCTTTGCTGTATCTAATGGTTCAAAGGTGGCTAAAAACTCTGTTGTGGCACAGGCATATTCATCACAGCAGGATATAAATTATCAGACACAAGCTAAAGAGCTTGAAAAAAAAATATCTTCTCTTAAGGACGCACAAGCCTTAGTCGGTGCTGATAATTCACAGCTAGATAGCTTTAACAAGCAGATTTCGGAAAAGCACTTAATTTATATGGATTATATTCAGAAAAAGGATTTTAGCTCTGCGTCAGATGTGAAAAACGAGCTTTATTCACTCTATATAAAAAGAGATATTATAAAAGGAGAAATTAATAATTATAATGATAAGATTCAGCAGGTAGAGCAGGAGCTTTCTAGGATAAAGTCACTTATATCTAAATCTGCTGTTCCTGTTACCTCAGATAGCCCCGGATACTTTTCAAGCTGCGTTGATGGGCTTGAGGGGGAGCTTTCCAAGGGGAATTTAAATAGCATTACAGCTGATAGAGTCAAGGAAATTGTACAAAATCCTCCATCAGCCATTTCCGGAAAAGTAGGAAAGCTAATAGATGATTATGAGTGGTACGCTGTTGCAGTTGTAGATTCATCGGCATTTGCCCAGTATCATCAGGGAGCAGTTTTAAGTCTTAGGTCCGATATTGATGGAATAACTATTAAAGCCTTGCTTGAGAAAAAAACAGATTTAAACGATGGGACAAGCTTAATCTTTTTTTCTAATGATGTCTTAAATGAGAATTTTGCTTCAAATAGGGTCGTACAGTTTAAGCTGATTCAAGGAGATTATTCTGGAATCAGAATTACTAGAGATGCTTTAAGGCAGAATGAAAATAATGAATATGGTGTTTATGTTAGAGTAGGCACACAAATTTTCTTTAGAAAAATCGATATAATGTACTGGGAAGAAGAGTATGTTGTAGTAGAAAACTCTGTCGAGGACGGATATGTTTCTGCATATGATAATTATATTGTAAAAGGTAAGGATTTATATGACGGAAAGGTAATAAAAAGTTAAAATGGTTTACAGTGAAGTTGTTGGTAATTACAAAAGGATTTCTGATAAGATTGAAAATGCTAGGATAAAAGCGGGCAGAACAGATAAAATAAGGCTTATGGCTGTTACAAAAACTGTTGATGTGCAGAAAATTAATTTTGCTATATCTCAGGGAATTGATTTAGTTGGAGAAAACAGAGTGCAGGAGCTTTTATCAAAATATGATGAGATGGATAAAACTGCTGAAATCCACTTAATAGGCACCTTGCAGACTAATAAGGTAAAGTATATTTGCGATAAGGTTAGTATGATTCAATCAGTTGATAGCATAAAGCTTGCTACTGAGATAAATAAAAGATGTGAAAAAATTTCCAAGGTTATGGATGTGCTTTTAGAGGTAAACATTGGAAGAGAAGAAAGCAAGGGTGGGTTTTCCCCCGAACAGCTTAATTCTGCTATTGGAGAGCTTTTGTCATTGCCTAATATTAGGCTCAGGGGCTTGATGACTATTCCGCCTTTTGGCGAGGGTGAAAAATATTTTCCCGAAATGTATAAATTATATGTTGACAATAGCGTAAAAAAAGTGGATAATAGAAGTAATGATAATTTTAAGTGGGATACGCTTTCAATGGGTATGTCTGATGATTTTGAAGAGGCAATACAAAATGGGGCAAATATCGTAAGAATTGGCAGTGCCTTATTTGGGAAGAGAATTTATTAAAAAGCCTTATACCAAGGCTAATATACAGGAAGGATGGTAAAATAATGGGTTTGTTCGATAAGATTAAGGGAGTAGTTGGTTTTAACGACGAGGATGAATTTTACGAGGAAGAGCAACAGGAAGAATACGAGCAGAGCGTTTTTAATAGAGAAGAAGTCGCTAAGAAAAAGGACAAGGTTGTAAATATTCATGCTACTACTCAGCTTCAGGTTATTGTGGTTAAGCCTGAGCGTTTTGATGATGTTGCTGTTATTTCAGATCACTTCAAAGCGAAAAAGACCATTGTACTCAATCTTGAATCCACTAAGAAAGATGTTGCAGGAAGGATTGTTGACTTTTTAGGTGGCGTCGCATATGCCGCAGATGGACATATTAAGAAAATTGCTAATTTTACATATATTCTCACTCCTTATAATGTTGATATAACGGGGGAGATTATTGACGAGCTTGAAAGTAATATGGTGCTTTACGAATAAGCCATGCAAAATGATGGTGATAAGCTGCTTTTAGCTCGTCTAAATGATTGCTTTTATCTTTGTAAAAAGCATAGCAGTCCTAAGTTTTTACATTTTTTAAATGAAGCAGAAGTTGCTTTTCTGAGTAAGCATATCCCCAAAAGTGAGAATTGTGTTTTTTTCGGGGGATATGCTGATGCTCAGCGAAAAGCTTTGGGAGTATTTACAAATACTAATATTGATATTTATAATAAATCAAACGAGGAATTGTTTGATTATTTTCCTATTTGTGCAATAAGATTTATGTTTAAGGATAAAATATCTCTTTCTCATAGAGATTTTTTAGGCAGTATAATGGCACTGGGTATTAAAAGAGAAGCAGTAGGAGATATTGTTGTATCCGAGGGAAGTGCAATTGTTTTCTGTCTTGAAGGTGTAACGAAAGCTATAACGGAGTTGAGCAAAATAGGAAAAGTGGGTGTTCGTGCTGAAAAGGGCATAAGCTTTGCTATTAAAAGTATTGAGCTTGATGTTCAAGATGGCACAATTTCTTCAAATAGACTTGATTGTCTGCTGTCCTTTTTACTTAAAAAGAGCCGTACTGCCGTTAAGGATTTGATTATTAGTGGTAGGGTGAGGGTCGATTATAACGAAACTTGTAGTATATCTCGGCTTATTGAGAAGGGAAGTGTAATTTCTGTAAGAGGATATGGCAAGTTTAAGATAGTTAGCTACAATGGTTATTCTAAAAAAGGGAAAATTAGGGTTTCTGTTGGACGTTATATATAATGTATGAAATTTAGCTTAATAATAAGCTTTTTATAAAATAAGGGGGTTTTCTTATGAATGCTAGCGATATTACTTCAAGAGTTTTTGAAAAATCGGGATTTAAAGGCTATAAGTCTGAAGAAGTTGATGAATTTTTAAGAGAAGTTGCTCAGGAATTTTCCCAGCTTCAGCGTGAACGTAATGAGCTTGAACGTAAATTGGAGGTTTTGGCTGATAAAATACGTGAATATCGCAAGGATGAGGAGGCTCTTAAAGAAGCACTTTTAGGTGCGCATAGACAAGGAAATTTATTAATAAATGAGGCTAATATTAAGTCTGAGCAAATAAGTAGAGATGCACAGGAAAAGGCAGAGAGAATTATATCCGATGCTGAGATAAAAGCACAAAAGCAAGTCAATAGCTCTAATGAATATGCCAGAAAAACTATTGAGGAAGCTAATTTAAAGGCATCAAGAATTGTAGGAGAGGCTAATCGTAAGGCTGAGGAAATTAAAAGGAAGTCTTCGGCAGAGTTTGAGGCTCAAAATCAGATTATCACAAGGACTGTGCATGAGGCAAGGCAGTTTAGACTCAAGCTGCTTGATTCTTATAAGGAACAGGTAGAATTAATTAATCAGATTCCTGAAATTCTTCAAAATCAATTTATTAAAGATATTGTTTCCAACTCTGATAATACGAGTGCTGAAAATGATGAGCAGGTAAAAGAAAATACCATTGACACTGAAATTAAGTCGGCTGAAAGCACTCTTTCGGCTCAAGAGCCTGTGGTGGAGTCTGTAAAAGAAGAGGACAATTTTGAGCCGCAAGAAACTGATACTTCAAAAGCTGAGGAATCAAAGGAGAGTATAAAAAATGATAACCTTGATGGTGAGGTTGTAGATAAATCTCTGACGCAAGAATTTAAAGAGGTTTTTAAAGCTAATTCAGGCGATGATGAAAAAGATGCATTTTTTTCTTAATTAATGTAAAATATAATTATTAAAATCCAAACAAAAGAGGAGTAGCGAAATGTCTGACCAGAATAATGTTAAATCAGAAAAGGTGGATTATAATCAGACTTTAAATCTACCTAAAACAGATTTTCCAATGCGTGGAAATCTTCCTAAGAGAGAGCCTGAAACCCTTGCAAAATGGGAAAAGGAACGTTCTTATTATCAGCTTGCAGAAAAAAATAAAGGCAAGCCAAAGTATATTTTACACGATGGCCCTCCTTATGCAAATGGCGATATTCACATGGGAACGGCACTTAACAAGGTTTTAAAGGATATTATTGTTAGATATAAGGCTATGACGGGCTTTGATGCTCCTTATATTCCCGGCTGGGATTGTCATGGTCTGCCTATTGAATTAAAAGCATTAAAGACTCTTGGTGCTGATAAGGCTAGTGATAAGCTAGCTGTTAGAAAGCATTGCAGAGAATTTGCTGTTTCTTATCTTGGCAGCCAGAAAGAGCAGTTTAAGCGTCTTGGAGTATGGGGTGATTTTGATGAGCCTTATCTTACTATAAACAAGGAATTTGAGGCTAATCAGGTTAAGCTTTTTGGCGAAATGTATAAGAAAGGCTATATTTATAAGGGATTAAAACCTGTATACTGGTGTCCTGACTGTCAGACGGCATTGGCTGAGGCTGAAATTGAATATGAGGATGACAAGACACATTCAATATATGTAAAATTTAATATTATCGATGATAAGGGAACTTTTGCTAATTCAGGGATTGATTTAGAAAAGGCTAGTGTAGTAATATGGACAACTACAACATGGACATTACCGGGAAATCTAGCAATTTCTGTCGGACCTGATTATGAATACACCTTTATTAAGGTTGAACAAAGCGGCCATAAGTTTTTTGGGCAGTATTTACTAGTTGCGAAGGAGCTTGCTGATACTGTTGCTAAGGCTGCTGATATTAATGAATATTCACTTATTGGTTCATATAAAGGAAGTGAGCTTGATTTAATTGAAACTGCCCATCCGTTCCTCCCTAGAAAATCTCCTATAATTGTCGGCACTCATGTCACTTTAGATGCCGGAACAGGCTGCGTTCATACTGCACCTGGTTTTGGTGTTGAGGACTATGAGGTGTGTAATTCCTATAAGGGTATGTTTGATATTATTGTTCCTGTTGATGAAAAGGGATTTTTGACAAAAGAAGCAGGCGAGGAATTTGCAGGACTAAAGACTGATGAAGCCAATAAAAAAATAGCACAAAGGCTTGAAACAAACGGAAATTTATTTGCTATTGAAAAAATAATACATTCCTATCCGCATTGTTGGAGATGCCATAATCCTATTATCTATCGTGCTACTGACCAAATTTTCTGTTCTGTTGAAAAGTTCCGTGATGAAACACTTGCTGCTATAAAGGATGTTAAGTGGATTCCTTCATGGGGCGAGGATAGAATGACAAATATGGTTAAGGATAGAAGCGACTGGTGTATATCACGTCAAAGAATTTGGGGTGTGCCTATTCCAATTCTTTATTGCAAGGATTGTGGTAAACCTATTGTCAACGATGCTACTATCAATGCTATTTCCGACTTGTTTAGAAAAGAAAGCTCAGATGCATGGTATGCAAAAGAGCCTGAGGAGTTTTTACCCGATAATGTGAAGTGTGAATGTGGATGTACAAATTTCACTAAGGAAATGGATATTTTTGATGTGTGGTTTGATTCCGGTTCTACTCATGAGGCGGTCCTGCGTGAACGTGGTGAGCTAAATTATCCTGCTGATTTATACCTTGAGGGTGCGGATCAGTTCAGAGGATGGTTTCAGTCATCGCTGCTTACGAGCGTTGCTGTTTATGGGCATGCACCTTATAAGGCAGTTTGTTCACATGGCTGGATTGTTGATGGTACGGGAAGAAAAATGTCAAAATCCTTAGGAAACTATATTGTCCCTGAAGAGGTTATAAAGCAATATGGTGCTGATGTGTTGAGGCTTTGGGTTACTTCACTTGATTATCATGGTGATATTCGTGTGTCAAATGATATTTTAAAGCAGATTTCGGAAACATATAGAAAGATAAGAAACACTGCACGCTATATTTTAGGCAATTTAAATAACGATAATTTCGACCCTGATACAGAGCTTTTAAGCATTGATGAACTTACAGAGCTTGATAAATGGGCAATAAGCAAGCTAAATGCACTTATTGACAAGGTTAAGGCATCGTATGAAAGCATGGATTACTATCTTGCATATCATGCAATAAATAATTTCTGCGTAATTGATATGTCTAGCTTTTATCTTGATATAATCAAGGACAGGCTTTATTGCGAGGATAAAAAGTCTAAGGTAAGAAAAGCAGCACAAACTACAATGTATATTATTTTAGATGCATTGACAAGGCTTGTAGCACCTATACTTTGCTTTACAGCTGATGAGATATGGCAGTTCATGCCTCATAAAGCAGGTGATGATTTTAGGGGAGCTGCATTTAATCAAATGCCTGAAAAGCTTGATTTAGTCGTTTCTGATGAGTTTTTAGATAAATGGGATAAAATTCATAAGATTCGTGATGATGTGCTTAAGGCATTAGAGATTAAAAGGGCTGAAGGCTTGATAGGAAAATCACTAGAGGCTAAGGTTATTGTGCATAGCAAGGAAGATTTTAGCAAGCTAAGTGATGATTTTGATAAGATTTTCATTGTAAGCCAAGTTGAATTTACTGATGGTGAGGGTGAATTTAAAGGTGAGGTTGAAGATTTATCAATAACTATTCAAAAAGCTAATGGTGATAAGTGTGAAAGGTGCTGGACATATTCCGAATATGTAGGCAAGGATGAAAAGCATAAAACATTATGCAAGCGTTGTGCGGGAGTAGTAGATTAATTGAAAAATAAAAAAATAATGAGATATGTCGCACTAATTGTGGCGGCAGTGCTGATTGTAATTGACCAGATCATAAAAAAAGCTGTTGTAGACAGATTTGAGAGGGTTGGAGAAAGCGTTAATCTTCTTAAAATCGGTGATACTGAAATATTAAATTTCACTTATCACTTAAATGATGGTGCTGCTTTTGGCTTTTTTGGAGGAAAGCAAATTTTCCTTATCATAATTGTTTCTGCAGTATTAATAGGACTTATATGGTACTTGCTTAGTGGAAAGCTTATTGGCAGATGGCATACGATTGCTACTACTTTAATTATTGCAGGTGGTGGCGGAAACCTAGTAGACAGAATTTTTAATAATGGGTTAGTAGTTGATTATATCCACTTGGAATTTTTAAATTTTCCTATATTTAATTTTGCTGATATCTGTGCTGTTTTGGGTTGTTTTGGGTTGTTTATTCTGATTGTTCTTGATGATGTAATGGACGTAAGACATAGCAAGGAAAAAGCACAGAAGGATGAAGTAAAATCAGATGAAAGCTGAAGAAATTTTTCTTATAGCTGAATTAGAGGATGAGAATGAAAGGCTCGATAGTTTTTGCTCTGAAAAAGCTAAGATGACAAGAAATTCTATATCCATTCTTATAAAAGAAAAGCAAATAAAAGTAAATGGCTTGGTTATGCCCAAAAGCTATAAGGTGAAGATGGGGGATAGTGTGATTATTACCATTCCTCCCCCTGTCGATGCTGAGATTAAAGCTGAAAATATTCCCCTAGAAATTGTTTTTGAAGATGATGATTTACTAGTTGTAAATAAGCCGAAGGGCATGGTGGTACACCCATCAGCAGGACATTTTCAAGGTACTTTAGTAAATGCACTAATGTATCATTGCAAGGATAGTCTTTCTGGTATAAATGGTGAAATCAGACCGGGAATTGTGCATAGAATTGATAAGGATACTAGCGGACTTTTAATTGTAGCTAAGAATGATTTTTCACATATTAGACTTGCCGAGCAAATAAAGGCACATAGCTTTTTACGTGTTTACGAGGCTGTTGTTAATGGGTGTATAAAGCAGGACGGCATGGTAAATGCACCTATTGCTAGACATAAGCAGCATAGAAAAAAGATGTGCGTCAGTTTTGAAGCTAATGCTAGAAATGCACTGACTCACTATGGAGTTGTGCAGAATTATAATAACTATACTCATCTGCGACTTAAATTAGAAACAGGGAGAACACATCAAATACGTGTTCATATGGCATATATAGGGCATGGTGTTGTTGGTGATAGCGTTTACTCAAACGGAAAGCCAAAATGGCTTAACGGACAGTGCTTACACGCACGTGAAATTGGGTTTGTTCATCCGAGAAGTGGCAAATACTTTGAGTTTAAGTCTGATTTACCTGAGTATTTTATTAAGCTTTTAAATAGTATTAGATAGAATTTCTGTGGAACGGAGAAAAATGTTTAAGGATTATTTACTTGTTACTGACCTTGATGGCACTTTGTTAGATTCTCAAAAGAAAATTTCTGCTGAAAATAAAGCAGCTATTGATGAATTTATTAATGGTGGCGGTATTTTCACAATAGCCACTGGCAGAGGGTATAATATGGCACTGCCTATTATGCAAATGCTTAAGGTAAATGCACCTGCAATTATTTTTAATGGCTGTGCAATTTTTGATTTTAATAAAGAAGAATATCTTTGGCAAGAGTTTTTAAAGAAGGATTCAAGAGAGTATGTAAAAAAGCTTTTGTCTGTTTTTCCTAAGATAGGCTGCGAGGTTTTGTCGGGGAAAAATGTTTATGTGCCAGCTTTGAATGAGGTTGAAAAATGGCATTTAGGTCTAGCTGATATTGATGGCGTTTTCTGCGAGGTTGATGATACCCCTGAGGATTGGTTTAAGGTTTTATTTGCTGAAAAGCCCGAAAATATACAGCCAATTATAAATTATGTTAAAGAAAACCCCTATCAAAATGGTGATTTTACACGTTCTGCTGATGTCTTTTATGAGCTGATTCCTAAAGGGATAAACAAGGGCTATGGGCTAAAAAAGCTAGTAGATATTTTAAATATAAAAGACAGGAAAATAATTGTAGCAGGAGATTATAACAATGATATTGAAATGATGAAGGTCGCTGATATATCTTTTGCTATGGGAAATGCTGTTGATGAAGTAAAGGATATAGCCCACCATATAGTATCTGATAATAATTCTAATGGTGTGGCAGAAATAATCGATTATTTAAAAAGCTTAAATAAACTATAAAAGGAAAGGAAACTAAAATGGACGCTGTATTAAAAAAAGAGCTTGAAGTCCTTGCTACTAAGGTGAGGATGGGAGTGATTGAGGCTACTTATAATGCTAAATCCGGGCATCCCGGTGGCTCTCTTTCAATTGCTGACACTTTAACTTATCTTTATTTCAGGAGGATGAATGTAGACCCCAAGAATCCTAAAAAAGCTGATAGAGATAGACTTGTTTTATCAAAGGGGCATACCTCGCCTGCTTTATATTCTGTTTTGGCTAATCGTGGTTATTTCCCAGTTGATGAGCTAAAGACTTTCCGTCATATTGATTCTAGACTGCAAGGTCATCCTGAGATGAAGAAAATCCCCGGTGTGGATATGACAACCGGCTCTTTAGGTCAGGGAATATCTGCAGCTTGTGGCATGGCTTTGTCTGGAAAACTTAGCAATGAGGCATACAAGGTTTATGCTATCTTAGGTGATGGCGAGCTGCAAGAGGGACAAGTATGGGAGGCTGCTATGTTTGCGGCTCATATGCAGCTTGATAATCTTGTTGCAGTGGTTGATAATAATAATTTACAAATTGATGGTAAGATAACAGAGGTTTGCTCTCCATATCCTATTGATGAAAAGTTTGAGGCATTTGGTTGGCATGTGATAAACATTAATGCTCATAATTTTGATGAAATTGAAAATGCCTTTTTTGAGGCAGAAAAAGTTGCTGGCAAGCCTGTTGCAATTATTCAAAAAAGTATTAAGGGCAAAGGAATTTCCTTTATGGAGGATAAAGCAGCATGGCATGGCACAGCACCTAATGAAGAGCAGTATAATCAGGCAATGGCTGAACTTCAGGCACATCTGGAAGAATTGGATAAGTAGGAGGTATATATGTCAATAACAAAAGCGACGAGGGACAGCTATGGAGAAGCACTAGTTAAGCTTGCTGATTCTGGCAAGGATTTGATTGTGCTTGATGCTGATTTAGCGGCGGCTACAAAAACAGGTATTTTCAAGAAAGCATATCCTGATAAGCATATAGATTGTGGCATTGCAGAAGCTAATATGATGGGAATAGCTGCTGGTATAGCTACAACTGGCAAGCTTGTTTTTGCAAGCAGCTTTGCAATGTTTGCAGCGGGCAGAGCATTTGAAATTGTAAGAAATAGTATAGGATATCCACATTTAAATGTCAAAATTGGTGCTACTCATGCGGGAATTTCCGTAGGTGAAGATGGTGCAACTCACCAGTGCAATGAGGACATAGCATTGATGAGGACTATTCCGGGAATGACTATTATTAATCCTGCTGATGATGTCGAGGCAAAGGCGGCAGTTTTTGCAGCAGCTGAGCATATAGGCCCTGTATATATGAGATTTGGAAGGCTTGCTGTACCTGTTTTCAATGATGAAAGCACATACAAGTTTCAGCTTGGAAAAGGTATTGAGCTTAAAAATGGTTCGGATATTACTATTATTGCAACCGGTCTTATGGTAAATGAGGCTATTGAGGCTGAAAAGGTGCTTTCCTCAAAGGGCATAAGTGCAAGGGTAATTAATATTCATACGATTAAGCCTATTGATAGAGATATAATCATTAAAGCGGCTAAGGAAACAGGAAAGATTGTTACTTGCGAGGAACATTCTGTTATTGGCGGGCTGGGTTCTGCTGTATGTGATGTTGTTTGCGAGGAATATCCTGTACCTGTTTATAAAATTGGTGTAAATGATACTTTCGGAAAGAGTGGACCTGCTAAGGATTTATTAAAGGAATTCGGACTTTCTTCTGAAAATATTGTAAATACGGTTTTAAAGGTTTTAGGTAAGTAATAAAATTTTGAGCTTGTCGGTAATGACAAGCTCAAAGCGTTCTAAAGGAAGAAACAATGTCAATGATATTAGGATTGGAAAGAGGGAAGGTTAAGCTAGTGCCTCATCAGAGTTCATGGAAACTCGCGGCAGATGAGAAGATTTCTTTAATAAAAACAATATTAGGCGAAAAAGTTATTAATATACAACATATAGGTAGCACAGCGATATTTAATATTCATGCAAAGCCTATAATTGATCTTGTTGTTGGTATTAATTCTGAACATATTTTTAATGATATTGATTTTTATTCTGAAACACTTAGCAAATATGATATTGTTTTTCGAGGGTGTGAACGTGGTAATTCTAATCAATTTCTTTTTGTAATAGGAGATTTTGAGAAAAACATTCGCACCTTTCATATTCATTTTGTAATTTGGAACAGCAAAGAGTGGAATGATTATATAAATTTTAGGGATTATTTAAATGCCTTTCCTAAAAAAGCTATGGAATACGATAAAATAAAACAAGATCTAGCATATAAATTTGCAGATGACAGAAATTTATATACCCTTGGAAAAAGTCAAATTATAAATAAGGTATTAGAAGAAGCAATTAGTTGGAAGCAGATGTAAGCTTATGTTGAAAGTTAGTTTTTTCTTAAAAACAGTAGTTTAAATAAATATTATAATATAGGCGAGAAAAGGAGGTCGGGCTTGAAGCAGCAGGGCAACCAACAGAAGCGTCTTCATCAAGATTAAAAAAATGGCAGGACTCT
>JAAYSD010000023.1 GCA_012518465.1 Clostridiales bacterium | reverse complement strand
TTATCTATAACCAGCCCGCTATCATTGGTTTTATCATCCTTGGGTATTACCTCCATACTGCCTACGGTGGAAAATAATAGTAAATAGATATTTACCACAGCGAGAGCAAATGCAGTTTTACCAAATGAAAATTTCATTTTTAGCCCTTTCAACTTTCTTAATAGGTATATTTATCAAAGTTTTTAACAAGTGATGTATCCCATTTGCGACCTTCCCATTTTTCTCCGTATTTTTTGGGATTGTCCTTATAAAGTCTGTCTATCAAACGGTATCCCTCATTATTTGTAATATTTTCGGTGTCGACATAGGGCGATTCACCTTCTCTTAACTTTCTTCCGAAAATAACCAGCCTTAAATCCTTAAGATTATAGCTTTTAAAATCACAGGTTGAAAGAGTGACTAGTTCATCTCCATATTGCAAATCGACACCTGTTGTAAACATAGATCTATCAAGTATCTGCGTGACATAATAATTAAATTCCTGCTCATTGTCAAAGTTAAGGTAGTTGTGATAATCAAACACCTCACCATGCTCTTCCAGAGTATTTGTTATCATTACTCCAAAGATTTTATACTGTGCCTTTTCGTAGAGTGTGTCAAATGTAAAAGTAGGAGATTTTTTTAAAAAGTCAAGCTCTGTATAGTTTTCAAGTGCTTGAAACATATGCTTTGTATATAGATTATGTCCATAAATAACTGTATTTGCTCTAGGTACATTTGGCTTTATTTCATTTCTAAAGTCTACAAAAATCCATCCCGCTTCTTTCCTGTTTCCCTCAAAGTCGTGATACAGATAATAATCATTGCCTTCTGCTTTTCCGGTTTTATCCTGAACAACAACATAGTTAATATTAGTGTAAGGAATACTAATATATCCTATTGTATCATTGTTTTTTTCATAATAAGCAGCAAGCTTGGTATTTATTGCGTTTTCAGGGAGATTATCTATTTGCTCCTGTGTGATATTTGCATTAAGTAAAAGCTCATCATTAAGTCTTTGATTATATTCGCCGGCATTTTCGCCAATAAGGTAGAATCTTATCACAATTACTCCGGAAATAACAAGAATTATCAGTGATAACAAGAAAATAATTTTACGAATAATTTCACCTTTGTCATCGCCTTTAACAGGGAAAAGCCCCTCATACATTTGCTTGAAAAAGCCTTTTTTCTTCTTTTTTTTCTTAGCTGTTTTCTTTTTTGGAGAAGAAGGAGGCATACCTATACCCATATCAAATTCTGCCATAAAATCATCCTTTCTTATGCTGAGATTTGGATTCTATTAAAAAATCGTTTATTAGAATTAGAGCTTGCTTTGCAGTTTCAAATCTAATATATGAGCGTATATCACTTTCATTTAAAAGTGATGGAGGTTTAACTATAATATGCAGGAGTTTTGTTTTTACATTATTTGTACAGCTTAAAAACACAGTGCCAACTGGTTTTTGCTTTGTTCCACCGGTAGGACCTGCTATACCGGTGACAGAAATACCAAAATCAGCTTCAGCAAGCGTCATTACACCTTTTGCCATTTCGAAGGCAGTTTGCGAGCTAACTGCACCGTATTTTTCAAGGGTGCTTGAACTTACACCGATAAGTTTTTCTTTAGCAGAATTTGCATATGTGCATAAGCCTATATCAAAAACCTGCGACGAACCTGAAACGGATGTAATCAAAGATGAAATAATACCACCGGTGCAGCTTTCAGCAGTAGCGATTTTTTTGTTTTCCTTAATAAGAAGATTTACCACTTGATTAGCTAGGATATTTAATTGAGATACTTGTTCGATTAATTGATTATTCATAATCAGTCCTCAATATAAAACATTTTAACTTCAGTTTCTTCAACAGCTTGATCAATCAAAGGCTCAAAATCAAATTTACCTTCAGCCTTAAGAATATCGGCTAAAATAGGCTTTGTCTTTGGATGCTTTGGAGTAAACACAGTGCAGCAATCTTCATAAGGCTGAATTGATATTTCATAGGTATCAATTTTTCTTGAAATATCTACAATCTCATCCTTATCCATTCCGATTACAGGTCTGAATACAGGAAAACGTGCAACCTCATTAGTGCATTGTAAAGCACCTAGCGTTTGGCTTGCTACTTGACCGACGCTTTCACCGGTGATAATGGCACCGTACTCATCCTTTTCACAAATACGATTAGCAATTTCCATCATAAGCCTACGCATAATTATTGTAAAAAATTCATCGGGGCAATTAAATCTTATTTCCTCTTGAATCTTTGTAAAGGGAACGCAATAAAACCTCACAGCATTGCAATAATTAGTTAGTCTTTGTGCTAGCTGCTCTACCTTTAACCTTGCTCTATCAGAGGTATAGGGAGGACTGACAAAATGCAAAGCATCAACAATAAGACCTCTTTTAGCCATCATATATCCAGCGACAGGGCTATCTATTCCTCCGGATAAAAGCAGGAGAGAACGTCCCGCACTGCCAACCGGCATACCCTTAGCACCGATTAATCTTTCGGCATTTAGATAAGCAGCAACATCACGAATCTCTAAAAGTACAGTGATATCAGGATTATGCACATCAACTTTTAAGTGCGGATAGGCTGATAAAATTTCTCCGCCAAGCTCTCTTTGTATCATAGGCGAATTCATGGGGAAGGCTTTATCACTTCTTTTAGCTTCAACCTTAAAGGTTTTTGCCTTGCTCAAGCTTTCTTTAAGATAAGGCATTCCTTGTTTTACAATCTCATCAAAATCCTTAGGAAGTACAAGACATCGCTGCAATGCACCTATCCCGAAAACCTTGGTAAGCTTTGAAAGTGCAAGGTTTATATTTTTCTCTGAAATTTCATCGTCGGGAGTAATATACAGCGTCGATTGCATCTTGGAAATTTTAAATTTACCTATATTTTTTAGTCGCCTTTTTATGTTTTTAATCAGTATATCTTCAAAAGTGCTTTTGTTTAAGCCTTTTAAAGCAATTTCACCGTATTTTGCAAGTATTGTTTCTTTCATCTAATATTCCTATTATCCTTTTACCTTTAATTTTGAAAATCTCTCAATGCCTTTTGATAGTATTTTAAAAAATTGATCTATTTCTTCAAATGTATTTTGATGTGAAAAGCTCACTCTCAAGGCTGAATCAATGGCTTTATTAGGCAATCCGCAGCCTAAAAGTGTGTTGCTCCTCCTGCCCTTTGAACAAGCAGAGCCACCTGAAACGAATATATTATGCTGTTCAAGATAGTGCAGCATAATTTCTGATTTGATATTTAAGATGCTGAAGTTAATAATATCGGGTATTGAATTTTTTGAATTGATAACAATATTGTCAAACTCACTAATCTTTTCCTCGAAATATTTTCTCAAAGAAACAATATGACTATTATCATACGGATATTCACAAGCAGCACTGCTAAAAGCAGTAATAAGCTCAGTAGGGAGAGTACCAGCCCTTAACCCATTTTGATGCTCACCACCAAGAATTAATGGCGGCAGCTTAATTCCTTTTTGAATAAAAAGTCCTCCAACTCCTTTAATACCATGTATTTTATGAGCTGATATTGAAATCAAGTCACCGTAAACAGGAAGCTTACAAAATGCTTGCACAGCGTCAATATGAATTATTGTATCCTTATTTTTTTCTTTTACAAGGCTAAATAATTTTTTAGTGTCTATTTTAAAGCCTGTTTCATTATTTACGGCAATAGCACTGATAAGTATCGTATCCTTATCGGTTAAGTCGGCTATCTGTTGTTCAACATTATTATCATAGGGATTAACCTTTAAAATATCAAAGCCCTGTGATATCAGACTGTCCATTACATTTGAAACAGATGCATGCTCTGTTTTGGTTGTAATTATTTTTTTACCTTTTCGATGCATAAGCTCGGCAACGCCTCTTATAGCCATATTATTAGATTCTGTTGCACCTGAGGTAAAGATTAATTTCCCTTCTTTTGGAAAGCTGCAATCATGTGATAATCTTTTTAAAATATTTTTTTCAGCATCTTGGATTTCAAGTTCACTTTTCAGACCAAATTTGTGCAGAGAGCTTGAATTCCCGAAAGTGCTTAAAGCCGTATTATTAAAAGCTTTTAA
This sequence comes from Clostridiales bacterium, assembly GCA_012518465.1. Lineage (GTDB taxonomy): Bacteria > Bacillota > Clostridia > Oscillospirales > Ruminococcaceae > JAAYSD01. Next base: position 12,165 of record JAAYSD010000023.1, on the reverse strand, counting down.
AGCTGCTTCATATGGTTTTGTAGTAGCTGCATTGTCAAAATAAATCATATTACTCCCACAATAAATTATTTTTATTTTATTATAGCACAATTTATCTTTTTTGAAAAGTGTATAAAATCATTTTCTTATGAAAAACTAATGAAAAATAAGTGAAATAGCTATTTAAGTAATTTGGACAAAAAATTAAAATTTTTAATATAAATAATTATAAAAGGAAAGGAATTATTATGTCAGGAATATCAAGACGTGGGCTAGTAAGATTGATTACCTTTTTTGTTGCTGCAGTTGCAGTTTTAGGTATATTTACATGGAGAAATGCCGACGAAAATATGAAACTTAGAAATAATATAAAATACGGTTATATGAGAGCTATGGAGGATTTATCCTTAAGTGTGGATAATATAAAGACCTCCCTCAATAAGGGAACTTATGCTGCATCTGCTGAAATGCTCGCTGATTTGTCAAGCAGAATGTGGAGTGATGCATCAACAGCTAAGGTTTCTTTATCACAATTACCGGTAGAAAAGCTGAATTTGGAAAGCACCTATAAGTTTTTGTCACAGGTCGGAAATTATGCAAAGAGTATTTCGGAAAAGGTAGGTTCCGGAGAAAGTGTTTCAGATGAGGAAAAGCAAAATTTAAGCAAACTGCTTGAATACTGTAATGAGATAAGTCAAAGCTGCTGGGATACAGTGGATAAGATGAATCAAGGCTTTATTACTTTTGATGAAGTAAAGGATAATGTACAGCAGGCAGGGGAGGATACTGACGAGCAACAGCATATTACCGACAGCTTTAGAGATTTTGAAGATGGATTTCAGGAATATCCTACTTTGATTTATGATGGCCCTTTTTCAGACCATATATTGCAAAAAGAACCAGAATTGATAAAGGGTAAAGCACAAATAACACAGGAGCAAGCACTGAAAAAAGCAGAAACAGCGACTGGAATCACAGATTTAGAGGCTGATACGGAAACAGCAGGCAAGATGCCGGCGTTCAACTTTAAGAAAGATGATACAACTGTATCCGTTACTAAGGCGGCAGGCATGCTGACATATGTACTAAAATACAGACAATTTGGAGAAACGACGCTTACTACTGATGACGCTGTAAAAAAGGCTTCAGATTATTTAAAAAGCTTGGATATTAACAATATGGAGGAAAATTATTTTGAAGTTCGTGATGGATTGTGCATTATAAACTTTGCTACTGTTGAAAATGATGTAACAATGTATACCGATTTAATAAAAGTGGGCGTTGCCATGGACAATGGCGAAATCATGTCATATGATGCACGTGGCTATATAATGAATAAAAAGGAAAGAAATCTTGATAAACCAAAGCTTTCCGAGGAAGAGGCGATGGATAAGGTTTCTAAAGATTTAAAGGTAGAAAGCTCGAAGCTGTGCTTAATTCCCAGTGATGGTAAAAACGAAATCTACACCTATGAATTTAAATGCACAGCACCAGATGGAAAGCCAATGCTTGTTTATATCAATGCTGATACAGGAAAAGAAGAAAAGATATTAATTTTATTAATTTCTGAAAATGGAACTCTAACTGCTTAAATAAAATTCCCCCTGCTTGAGGGGGATTTTTATCTAATTTTATAAACATTAACTTTATCTTTGTTTAAAAATATCTCATCAAATTCGCATAGTTGAGTACCTTTTTTACAAGCTGTAAGTGTACCGGCAGTTATCGCAAGCTGCAAAGTATCCTTTAAGCTGTAATTATTAATAATACACCAGCTTAAAATAGCAGTCATGGAATCACCGGCACCTACTGTACTTTGAACATTGCAGGGGAAAGGCTTTGCATAATAGCTTTCGTTTTTATCTGTGATAATTGCACCATCTTCACCTAAAGAAACAAGCACGATTTTAATTCCCTTATCAATTAATTTTAGTGAATGTGTAATAATATCGTTTTTACTTTTTATATTTTTACCAAAATATGTTTCGAGCTCATATAAATTTGGTTTAATAGCATAGGGCTTTGCCTCAATACCATTTTTAAAACAGCTTCCATCTGCATCGAGTACGCTTATAATTGACCTTTTTCTAGCAGTTTCAATGAGAAGCTTATAGATATTATTATCTATCCCTTTTGGAATACTGCCACTGAGGATAAGAATTTTACTTATCTCTAATGCTTTTTCAAAACATTTTAAAAAAGAATTTAAGGTATTTTTATCAACAAAAAATCCGCTTTCATTAAGCTCAGTTGTCTTTTTACAGCTTTTATCTACTATTTTTAGATTTGTTCGGCTTTCGCCCTTTGCCATGCAAATAAAGCTTTTAAAATCATTTTCCTCAAAATATTTTAGAAATATATCAGAATTATTCTCCCCTAAGATAGCACAAGTCTTTATATTTTCGTTGGAATTTTTTAGTACCTTAGATACGTTTATTCCCTTGCCGCCAATGTCTGTACGTGTCTTTTCAGCACGATTAAGACCGTAAGGAGTGAGCTTATCTACTTCGATAGTTTTGTCAATGCATGGATTAAGTGTTAGCGTCATCATCTGAATTTATTTCCTTACTTTTTTCTGAAATCTTATCTAACTGCTTTATTTTAAATAATATTTTATCTGAAAACAGCAGAATTATTAAAAACACCACACCAGCAAAGCTCATAGCTAAGCCAACTGCCAGCCCATCGGGGAAGAATTTCAGCTCGATAGTATGTTCACCCTTGCTTAATGGAATAGCAATAACTGATTCATCAAGTATGCTGAGATATTCTTGCTTTTCACCATCTACATATACAGTCCAGCCCTGTTGTGAAGGAATAGTTGAAAACAGCAGGCTTTCCTCTTTTGCATTTGCATTGATTTTAAGGCTTGTCCCGGAGAGCTTTTCGACTTGAGTAGCAGAATTATTTTCTTGTATTTTTGCTACAAGCTCGTTTAACAGCTGTTCATCAAGATAATAGAAATAAGCATTTCTTATATATAAATCATCCTTTGTAAGAGTGAGAATAACATCAATACTTTCATCTTTTTCAAATTCTCCCAATGCTTTAATATTATAATCCTCATATTCATAATAATTTCCTGCCCATTCCGTATTGACCCAAACATTCAGGCGACGTTCGTAGGCGGTGTCAAGATACATATATACGCCTGCATCTGCAGGGGCAATAAGATTATATTCAATTTGTGCGTTTTCTCCTGATACCTCTACCTTGTAGCTATCATGGTTATCAGTGGTTCTGCCTGCAATGACATTTTCATAAGTTGGATATGCACCATCAATTTTTTTGAATACTTCATAATAATTGCCATCGCCGATTATTGCGGAAATCAAGGCATTTTGATTATCAAATGGATTAGTATCTGAAAGCGTAATGTCAGCTACTTCTTCACTGGATAAATAAAGCATTGGAAGTGCATTTAAATTTTTATATGCTGTTATTGTTTCATTTGCATTATCTTTTATATCATAAATTGATTCGTATTCCGAGGTTATATGCTTTTTGTCATCTTTAGCCAAAACATATTTTACACCGAATAAATCATCAGTTAAAGGAGTTGCGCCATCATATCTTGAATAGTGAGAGCGTGAGGTATAGCCAAAATATTTTAGAAAGCTTATAGCCTTTGAATTAAGTGTGCTTGAGCTATGGCTCATTCCATAAAGGCGTAGTGCCATAGGGTCATTTACCGTTCTGTGAAAGGTTTTTTCAGCACGGAAGAAGCTTTCATCATTTTCATAGATTTTATCAATGATTTTCCTAGTAGGCTGTATAAAGTCATTGTATGAAGGGCGTGTGGAATACACTATATCAGCATCCATTTTGTCAAGAGTATAGCTTGTGTTATAAAAAGCCTCAATACTCACTATCATTATTAGGGAAAAAGCGATTGAGCCTTCAATTTTTGAGTTTTTTACCCAATAAAGCATCAGTGCAAAAACAAAAGCAATCAGAACAGCGGGAAGTAAAACAGTAGGTCCATCGAGCTTATCGTTTTCCAAGGTATCTGCATATAAGGAGAATAGGACAATAAGTCCTAAAGCACCAAAAATCATTTTGTTTGTTATGTTTTTTAAGTTTTCAAATACCTGTGCCGCCATTATTACCATTAAAAAAGAAATAACAAAGGAATAACGATAGGGAAGCCAGTTTGGCATTTGTCCGCCATGCCATATCATATCAATAGGGCGAATATACATGAAAATAGTCATTAATGCTAATAGCGATACCGAGCCTATTTTTTCATGAGTAGAGATGTTTTTGTGGGCAACATACATTATTACCAGTATTAATGCCAATGTGCCTGTGTATACAAAGGGATAGCCCTCCATTCTTACAGTGTCATATGAGTTTGGCAAAAGCTTTCCGAATGTTTCTAGTATATTGAAGTTTTTAGCAAGGGAATAATCAGGCTCAGAAAATTCAAACTTTCCTAGGGATAGAGATTTTACAACAGGAACAAGCATAAAAGCTGAAAGAAGCACAGAAATCAAGCCAGAAGCAGCGAATAGCCCCGACCTTTTCAAAAAGAAGTTTTTTTCTACTGATTTATTCATCTTAAAGCATATGTAATAAACATAATATATTATTGCAAAAATGCCCATCATATAGCCGATATAAAAGTTAGTAACAAATACATATACCAGAGAAAATATCAGCATCTTGTACTTGCCTTTTTCACACAGAGATTCAATCGCCCATGCTATAATGGGGAGGAAAATGACACTGTCAAGCCACATAGGATTCATTGTTTGAACAACGAAATAAGAATTAAGAGCATAGGAAATGGCGAAAATTATTACGGTTGTTTTTGCATAGCCTTTCTTTTTATCTAGATAAAGTCCCATTGCAAGACCGCAGGCACCAGCCTTTGCAAGCATCATTGTTAAAAGTCCTTCAGTGATCATTTCACGAGGGAACATATATAAAAGCAGCATAAAGGGGCTTGCAAGATAGTATCCAATAATGCCCATCATTTCTCCTGAAAGATTACGGCTCCAAGAGTAGAAAATGCTCTCCTTTCCAGCAAATACATCATGCATATAATCGTAATAATAAATATACTGTGCATTTAAATCAAGTGAAAGCAAGGAATTTTCCCCAAAGGGATATACTTCAAACATCATATAGGCAATAAACAGTATCCCCATAGGAAGAATGAAGCTTGCATACAGATGATAATTCCTTTTTAGATGGTCTGAAATTTTTTGATATAAAGTTTTTTTAGGGGGAGTGATTTTTTCTTCAGGAAGCATGATTTCCTCAATATTATCGAAGTTTTCCACTTACATTTTCCTCCTTTTGCTTTTTTACAGTAGTCATTTTTGATATTATATATCTAGGTCTAAACTTTATTTCCTCATAAATTTTAGAAAGATAAAATCCGATTACACCCAGACCTATCATAATAATGCTGCCTATTATTAGTAAAAGTAAAATTACAGTAGAAAAGCCCTCAAGTGCTTGCCCTGAAAAGAAGTTTATTAATGTGTGTATGCCTAAGCCTACGCTGAAAACCATAAAAATTAAACCCATAACAGTCATAAAGTGCATTGGCATATTTGTAAAAGAAGTAATGGATTTAACAGCAAAGACAAAAAGCTTTTTGAAATTCCATTTTGTAGTACCATTTGCACGGGGAGCAACCTCAAATTCTACCTTTACTGTTTCAAAACCAACCCAGCTTGACAAGGCTCTGAAAAAGGTAATTCTCTCGGGCATTGTATTAATAGCGTCAACAACAGCTCTGTCCATCAGCTTATAATCACTGGCATTTTTTAAATCGATACCCGAGGACGACTGAAGCATTTTATAAAAGCTTTTTGCAAATAATTTATATAAAAGACTTTCCTTACCTCTGCTTGATTTCACAGCTTCAACAACTTTTGCACCGTTTTCCCAGAGTCTATACATTTGTATTAATAACTCAGGAGGATGCTGCAAATCGCAATCGATTACAGCGACACAATCACCCTTTGCGTTTGACAGACCTGCAAAAATAGCACCTTCCTTTCCAAAGTTTCTGGAAAATTTCAATCCCTTGATTTTTTCAGTGCATATAGATTCAATAAGTTCCCATGTTTTATCGATTGAACCATCGTCAATAAATAAAATTTCAAAATCGATTTTTTCGTTGTTAAGGATATTAGAAATAACCTTAGTTGTATTTTGGATATTATCTTGTTCGTTGTATGCTGGTATTACAACTGAGAGCATAATTCCTCCTTAAAGCTATTCGTTATTTAGAAGTTTCTGTGTTTTCCATTATAAAAATTTCGCCTTTTTTTGTAGTAATCTTTATATTTTTATTACAGTTAGGGTCGAATAATTTAAAATCATGAAAATAAGTTTCTTCATCAAGAAAAAAAGTATTTACTTTACCTTCGTTAAGCTTGAAATCCACATTATAAAAATCAATTTTGGGGATAAATATTTTGCTGATTCCTGAATTTGTATTAACAGTAAGATTGTCAAAATCAGTAAGCTCAGCGTAAATCTTCCCACCAGTGGTGACTAAAACAACATCGCCATAAGTGTTTTTAAGTGTGATATTTCCATTTTTTGAGGAAAAGTCAAAGGTTTCTGATTTAATATCATTTATATTTATATTTCCTGAAGAATTGATTACTCTTATGTAATTATAATCCTTTTGAGGGAGGTATATATTAATGTACTTTTCCTTTTTATCGAATAAAAGAACAGGAATGTTAATTGCGTTTTTTTGCGTGATTTTGAGTATGTTTTCTGATTTTTCTATTCCTAAATCAGTATCTGAAAAGTATTCCACCATTATTTCTTGTGAAGTATTGGGAAATATGTTTACACTAAAATCAAGCACAGAAACATCTATATAAGAATAAGTGCTAAAAGTTAAACTTTTTGTTTCATATTTAATTTTAAAATTATTTTCGGTGAAAAAATAAACGCAAATAGTAATTATTGAAAACAAAGCAAAAAAAATTAATGATACTTTTAATATAGCATTTACTCTTTTCATTTAAACACCCTTGTTTTTGATAAGCAACTTTGATTTTTTCTTTAATTGATTAAGATGAAATGTAGTAAAAAAATTTCCTTTTATAAACAAGCATAACAATGAAATACCCAGAAAAATCAAGCTTACACCGGAAAATATCAGTACAAGTGGAGAGAAGCTTGATACAAAGGTAAAACTAGTAGGCAGTAGCATAAAAATGCCTGATGCAAAGGCGAAAATTCCCACTCCCAAACAAACAGCACTTAAAGTAAAAAGCAATATTGTTATAACAATCATAATGCAACCCTTTAAAAGGGAAAATATAGTATCGACAAGATTTTTTAATGAAACATAGTTTTTCATAATATAAACCGATAAAACGCCGCTATCCTGTGGGAGAACGGCGTTAAGCATATTTTAAAATTGAGTGTAGGCAGAAATTAATCCTCGTTTTTTTCTTTTTCAAGTGGATGAGAAAGGCAAACTAATGCCTTTTCCAGTCTATGCTCCTTGATTTCCAAAACCTTAACTGAAAGTCCGAAAACCTCAAGCTCAGGAGTACTTCCATCATCAGGAACAGTACCTAATTCACCGAAAACCATGCCTCCGAATGTATCATAATCTTTGGTGGGTAAAGTGATATTAAGTGTATCACTAAGCTGGTCGAGAGTAATTGAGCCATGCACCTTCCAAGTGGTGGAATCAATAGGAGTAATTAAAGGCTCTTCCTTAGGGATTGTGTTATCATCATCTAAATCACCAACTAATTGCTCAAGCAAATCATTCATAGTAACTATGCCAGTTAATCCACCATAATCATCAAGAACAACAGCAAAGTGAGTTCGATTTTTTTTCATGTTTTGAAAGAGCAAATCAGCACGCACTGTTTCAGGTACAAAGTATGCGGGTCTTACTGCATTATTAAGCACATTTTGTCGACTTTTATCATCAAGACGAAAGTAGTCCTTTGTACTTAGAATGCCTATTACATCATCGGCAGTTTCATCACAAACGGGATACATAGAATGTTTTGCAGCTTTAATTGTTTTTAGCCATTGTTCATCATTTTCTTCAAGCCAAAGCATAACTACATCAGTTCTATGAGTGACAATATCACCTGCCGTAATATCATCAAATTCAAAAATGTTTTGAATCATTTCCTTTTCATCGACATCAATAGTACCTTTTTGAGAGCCTACATCAACCATCATACGAATTTCTTCTTCAGTTACTTCCTCCTCATGCTGATTAGGATCGATACCGAAAAGTCTCAGTATTCCATTTGTAGAGGCAGTGAGTAAAGCAACAATAGGCCCAAATAGCTTTGATACGCCATAAACCAGCCCAGATAAAGAAAAAGCAAGCTTTTCAGAATTACGCATAGCTATTCTTTTAGGAACAAGCTCACCGAATACAACAGTAAAATACAGCAAAACTATTGTAATAATTACTGTTGATAGCGTAAGCAAAATGTTTTCAGGGATTCCGGTAGGCTTTAAAAGCTTAACTAAAAGCTCGGAAAAGTTTTGTGCTGCAAATGCACTTCCTAAAAGGTTTACAGCAGTAATTCCAACCTGTATTGTTGCAAGAAATTTTGCAGGGTTATTTGTCAATGAAAGAAGCCTTTTAGCTTTCTTATTTCCACCTTCAGCGGATTTTTCCAGAAAGCTGTCATTTACTGAAATTATAGCAATTTCAGCACAAGCAAAAATTGCATTTAAAGCAATCAGAATAATTTGCAATATAATTGCAGTTAAGATAGAATCGCCACTTGTTGAAACATTTTCAGCGGCTACGGTCATATTCATTAACCGTATAAAGGGATCGTCGTCCAAGATATTCCTCCTGAAATATTCTTAAAATTAATTTAAACTAGTTTGTCTTAAATTATGTTATTAATATTTGTAATAATATAATCAAAAAAATTATATCATACTTGCATTCTTTTGTCAATAACTTTGACTTGTAATATGCTTGAAATTTTGATATAAAATAAATTTAATCCTGTACAGATTTTACAGCATCAAAATCAGCTTTAATCTCTTCTGATGGCGGTTTCGTAGCCAGTGAGAATATTACAATGAATAAGCATGAGGTGATAAATGCAGGCAGCAGCTCATAGACACCGAAAATTCCACCTAAAGGCTTTAGTAGAAAGTTCCATATGAATACCATAGCACCGCCGCTTATCATGCCGGCAATAGCTCCTGTTTTGTTAATCCTCTTCCAATATAAGGAAAAAATCATTAAAGGACCAAAGGTTGCACCAAATCCTGCCCATGCAAATGACACTAATTTAAAGATAATGCTGTTTTCATCTAATGCGATTAATATTCCTACAAAAGCGATTAAAATGAGGATAACTCTTGTTACTCTCATTACTTGCTTATCAGTAGCGTTCTTTTTTAAAGCACCTTGATATATATTTTTTGCAACTGCCGATGCAGCAATAAGCAAATATGAGTCAGATGAACTGATAGTAGATGCCAATATTCCAGACAGGACAATTCCGGCTAAAAATGCAGGTAAATATGTGCTAGCAATATGAATGAAGATTTTTTCAGCATTTTGTGCGGTATTTAACTCAGCAGGGAAAGCGGCTCTTCCTACTATTCCTATTAAAACGGCTGTTGTAAGTGAAATTACTACCCAAATCATTGCAATTCTGCGAGAACGTTTTATTTCCGAAGTGCTTCTTATAGCCATAAATCTTAGCAATACTTGAGGTACTCCAAAATATCCTAGTCCCCATGCTAATGTTGATATAACAGAAAGAAAGCCGTATTCACTAGGTTCACCAAATAGAGGCTTATTATTTTGGATAATTTGCATTCCATCAGCATCTATCGTTGGACTTGCACTGTTAAAAAATTCTAAAAATCCAGGGAAGTCCTTGAGATTTTCGTAGATTTGAGAAAATCCACCAGCCTCATAAATTGCGATACCAAGAACAGAAATAAGTGCAATGAACATTATTATTCCCTGCATAAAATCCGATGCACTTTCTGCTAAAAATCCACCTATAAAAGTATATATAAGTACAAATACAGCACCTAAAATCATCATTATTTTATAATCAAAGTCAAACATCGTAGCAAAAAGCTTTCCTGTGGTGACAAAACAGCTAGCAGCATAAACTGTGAAGAAAATCAGTATAAATAGGGCGGTTATTATCAAAATCACATTATTTTTTTCACGAAAACGTTTTGAAAAAAATTCAGGGATAGTGATAGAATTTCCTGCTACTACTGAGTATTTACGTAGTCTTTTTGCTGTTATCAGCCAGTTTAAATATGTTCCTAAAGCAAGGCCTAAGGCAGTCCAGAAGGCATTAGATATACCTATCCAATAAGCAACACCAGGCAATCCCATTAAAAGCCATCCGCTCATATCGGAAGCCTCTGCACTCATCGCAGTAACCCATGGACCTAATGATCTTCCACCTAAAAAATAGTTATCGCTGTTTTCGTTTGCTTTTTTAGCAAAAAACACACCTATACCTATAACAATACCTATATAAAGCACCATGGCAACTGCCATTTGAATTTGATTGCTATCCATTTATTTCCTCCCTAAAATGATATAAGATAACGTTATTATATCATTATTTTTTTATTATTGCAAGAAAAAATATATTTTTGAGTAGGAAAGTTGAGCTAGTTCATTGTACAATGAACTCTAAACATAAAAATTTAAAAAACTTTAAGATAGGTATTGACAAAAAACTTTGAGTATGATATAATTTATACTCGGTGAGTCAATGCTGATGTGGCACAGTCGGTAGCGCACATCCTTGGTAAGGATGAGGTCACGGGTTCGATTCCCGTCATCAGCTCCATTTTATTTTAAAAATAAAAAAAAGACTTGACAATAATGCAGATATATGATATAATAGACAAGCGTTAAAAAATGTCGCGGGGTGGAGCAGACCGGTAGCTCGTCGGGCTCATAACCCGAAGGTCGTCAGTTCAAATCTGGCCCCCGCAACCATTAATATGTACGCCAACATTTACGGTAAACGTTCCGTTAGTGTTGGCGTATATTTTTGTTATATGCTGATTAACAATGCGTTTTGTCTGCTCAAAGCTTTCCCCAAAATGCTCTAAAGATGATTTAAAGACAGCTTCTATATTCTCGGGGCTGATTTTTTTATTTAGCTTTTCCACCGAAAAGATTATATCTTCTAATTCGCTTTTCTATGGACTGAGCAACTAATTAGTTTACTATTTCATTTACTTTACAGACTATATTTTAAATATAATTGTTTTTGATTTATCTTTGTCAACTAAGTCAACAAATCAAGAGGTGGTGTCAGCGATGAAGGGGTGACGAGCTGATGGCATAAAAAGTAAAATAAATGCAAGTATTTATTTTACCATTGGCAAATTTGGGGTGGTATTAGTGCAAACTCGATGGTAGAACAAATATGCCCTCTTAGGGGCTAATCGCTCCTACTGTTCAGGCATATCCATTTTAAAACTATATCAGGGAGAGTACAATTAAAGTTACAAGTCAATTTAAAATAATTTTTTTGAAAAACATATTGACAAAACAATTTTTTTGAGTTATAATATATAAGCTTTATAAAATGCCGCTGTGGTGGAATAGGCAGACACAAGGGACTTAAAATCCCTCGGAGGTTAAACTCCGTACCGGTTCAAGTCCGGTCAGCGGCACCATAACATCACGTCAACGATGATATAATCACAGACGTGGCAGAAACTTCTCTACTTAGAGGGGTTTCTTTGCATTTGGGTGCAAATTGCACGAGCTGTCTTTGGAGAGTGGACAAACACAGTAATTTGGAAGGACAAACAGTCGCAGAATTGAGATGCACCCATGTCCGTAAAAGCACACGATTCCAACGAAATGCTTTAGCAGTTCGTTTACAAGCATGGGTGCATTTGAAAAATAGACAAGCAAACCACCTGTGACAAGGTGGCTTTTCTGTATCTGTATGATTTTCAGTCTGCATAACGCTTACACGGCGCTGCTGTTGGAATTTCTCTGCCATCGCGGAACATTATGCGGATATCATCAAGAGAAAATACTGTGATTTTCTCCACTATTGCGCGAAGAATGATCTTGTCAATAACCCTTGACACATTTTACTCGAAGATTTCGTGGGCAACATTGGCGTATAGGAATAAATCCCCATGGAGCGTAGCGGAATGGGGATTTATTCCTATACGCGCCGAAAAAATTAC
>JAAYSD010000120.1 GCA_012518465.1 Clostridiales bacterium | reverse complement strand
AGGTATTATGATAGTATTGTTGGGCGGTTTTTAAATGCGGATGATATAATGATAATACATGAAATAAAAGATTCTTCACTCTATGGAAATTTATATGCATATACTGAGAACAATCCAATAAATATGGTAGATTATGATGGAAAATTCTTGATGGCTATTCCTGTCTTAGCTTCAATTATTCTTGCGGCTTTTGCAGCTTTCATGTTAGCGGCAATATTACTGCATCCTGATGTTCAAAGGGCTTTGGTTGCTTTAATAACAGCGTTTGGTCAAGCGATTGTATCTGCATTTGAGGCAGTGGCTCAAGCTATTGATACAGCAGTAAAAAAGGCTCGTACTAAAATTAAAAACAATATCTACCATATTCATCATATTGTTGCGCAAACAGCAGTAGCAGCAACATCATCAAGGATTATTTTATATGGTGTTGGCATATCTGTACATAGCACACACAATTTAGCGGCTATAAAAGCAAATTTGCATCAATTTTTACATACATCGGCATATTATGGTGCTGTGAATGCTTTTCTATCACCTGCGCGTGGTTCTTATCAAAAAGTTGTATTAGCACTAAATACCATACGTACACTTCTTCTTGTAGCCAGTGCAGCTACGCCTTAAAAAGGATATAGTTATGAAAATTAATCGCAGATCGTATAGCTTGATTGTTTCTTCTGATGAAAAGTTTATCTTTAATGTCGGAGGAACCGTATCGATATTTGATATAAGTGGGCAAACATTCAAAGAATTTGCTCGTTTTAATACATTAAAAAATCCTTCTCACATAGCAGTGTCCACTGATCACGAGCTAATCGCTTATACTAATACATCAGGTCATATTGCCGTCCACGAGATTACATCAAAGGCTCTTGTTAATAAAAGCAAAGGTATATCAAAAGAAGGTTATAATCTATATTTTATTAATGAAAATAAGCAAATTCTTTCAATGGATTGGGGGGGCAATATATTTATATTTGATATAAATACAAGTGCAACAACAATATTAGGAACAATCAATACAAATAGCAGCAACCTTATCTATATAAGTAAAAATACATACTTAGTAGTTGGTTATAACAATGAAAATAAAACGGAGTTTCATGAACTTACATTAACCGATGAAAGTATAACAAAACATCTTATATGTACTGCAACGACAAATTATATGTTAGAAACAGTAAATTGGGCGAAAAATGAAGCAAATATTATATTTGTAGCCAATGATGAAAATATATATAAACTTATGCAATATAATATTTTCACCCATGAAATTGTGCAATTAGACATAAGTGGATTGCCGAAATTTGGTTTGAATGTGCATGATGACTATGGATACTTTACCTGTATAAGTCTTAGCAATAATGGTAAATATCTTTTAATCGGTTTAATTAACGCTATTTTAGTCATTGATTTTCAAACGAAAAAATTTTTGGGTATGTTAAAAGTAAATTATTTAAGCAGTTTGAACTTTATTTCTTCGGATGATAAAGTTGTAATCGGAACTTGGTCTCAAATTCATATTGTTCCTTTAAAAAATATGATTGACTTTAGTGAGAATGATACTACATGTAATAAAGTCAGATAGAATTTTAAGTGCAGTCACCAGAATCACACACACAATAGGGAATTATCATAATCGGTTGCATGAAGGCTAGTCTGTGTTTTAGTACTAGCACCTGACGTTTTTGCCAACCACGCTGAAAGGACTTGAACTGTGTAGAAAACAATAAAACAGTGTTGAGTTACAATGTTTTACAGATAGGGTTGTATACTTTTACACGGACTGCAATACTCCAGTACCCTGTCCGTAATAGATTTATGGATACGCAGTTTTATATCCCTTTGCTTTTGTGCCATTGTATTCGTAAAGTCGGAAAGCTGTTTATTAAAATCTCTTGATGTAAATGTATCCGTCAGCATTTCAAGGTCGGAAATACGAGATAACTTAAATAAACGGAAGTCTTGCCTTTCAAGGCAATAACCATGAATTCAAGAAAAAGATAGTTAGGCTTCCCCTTGAAAACGGGCGCAGTATACGCAGTCTTTCCGACGAATTCAGCATATCAAAATCAGGAATATCAGACTGGGTTAAAAATACCGTGAAGAATGCCAAAACAACACCGAAACCAAGGCGGAATATAATTTGATGAGAGAGAACCTTAAGCTTCAAAAACAGCTTGAAGAAGCGAAAAAAATTTTATGCTCAAATAACGGAAATTTATCATAAGTACAATGGAGTTCCGGGGTATCGAATGATAAAAAAGCTGCTTGAAAAGCAAGGGATTTTCATCAGCAACTTAACTGTTCATAAGTATATGAACATTGATTTAAAGCTGTTTTCAGTTGTCAGAAGGAAAAAGCCGGGTTATAAAAAGGGCGTTGCCAACAAAATTTTCCTGAACCTTTTAAAACAAAAATTTAACGCTTCAAAGCCTAATGAAATTT